>JBEIIN010000001.1:0-36822 GCA_040380795.1 Sediminibacterium sp.
AAGCCAAAATCCTTTTAAATAAGTCATCAAAAACTTCATCATTTACACTTATTACTTTTTGACCAGGTTTAATAATTTCCTCTTCTTTATATTCTTTAATATCCTTTTTTAACACATATAATTTTGGATTGAACTGGGAAAAATAGGTAGGCTGATAACCAATTTCCGCAAGTGCTGCTTCTTGATACAATAATTGTGTTTTAGTAATTAGTAATTTAATACGCTCTAATTGCATATAGCTAATTGCAGAAGGTTTATGCATGAATAAATAATAATCCCAGGCTTCTTCTTTACCTTTAATGGTAGTAACAACTTTTTGAATGGGTATTAATGAATCAAGTGATGATTGTATTTTAAAAGGTGCCTTTTTTATAAATTCAGATAAATCAAATAAATCTTTCTCCAAAAGAGGTACTCCTTTATCACTTTTTAAGATTTCTTCAATTAAGTTTCTAGAATTAAATTGTTTTGAAAGTGTTGTATTATTTTTTGCAAATTCATCATCTACAAACTTTAAAACCTCATAAATAACTTTACTACTCGTTTTTAATCTAGATCTAATCTTTAAGTAAGAAACAGCCTTTGAGTTTTTATTCAATAAATTGATATTGTCTTCAATGATCTTGTTACTAATATCAACTTTTTTAAGCTCTTCTTTATCTATTGACTGTAATGACTTTATAGTATAGATATTAGAATCTAATACCGATATTTTGATATTAATAACAGAGAAACAGATAAAAACGATGTACAAAAGACTTATAATCTGGTATCTTTTGACGTCAACTTGACCTTCGGCCATAAAATACTAGATTTAAGAGTTAGGATATTGTTTGTATAGTAATACAAAGGCCAATTGAGCTCCACTTGGACTTGTATTTGTTTTTGTTAAATGATAATTCAACTTATCAAATACTTCTTTCTTAGCATCATATTCATTTAGATTAAATAACTGTAATAACTTAGACTTTTGAGCAATATTATCTAATACTAATTTTTCAATGACCGACTGTATATGAATTAAGTTCTCTAATTCCCCATTTACAAATAATTCTTTTAAATTAACACTGTACTCATTTTTAGGGCCAAAATATATTGTTTCAGCAGTGAAATTTACTACATCATTCAATACTATTGATTTAGATTCATTTAATTGAAATTCAATTAACTTCTCAAATATTTGTGCCCCAGTACTAGACTTAGTAAATGAAATGGCAGACTGTACAAGAAGCTTTAAGTAATTGTAACCTTCATTCGATATAATATTAAATTTAACCTTTTTGAATCTTGACCATAGCTTCGTTTTTAATTCATCAGACTGTGGATGTAATAAGGCAATGAGTGAACTTAATTCTATTTCATTTTTAATATCTACTTTTTGAATAAAGTATTCAAGCAAGGATTGTCCTTTAAGTTTAATAGCAGTTTGTAAACATTCTACATTAGGACTTACGATTAATTCTTTGCTAAAATAATTTTTTACATGCACAATTACTTCTTCATTTTCACCACCATAGACTTGTATATCTCCAACTTTTTTAGGCCTAATAGAACAAGACTCCCCTTTTATCTCTACAATAAAATTGTCAAAGAAGCTATTATAATTAATAAGTGTAAAGGCTTTACATAAAAGTTCAATATCACTTAATTCTATTGAATATTCTTTGTCAATACTTAGCTTGTTTAATTCGGGGATAGGTAACTTAACAGGGAACTGAACTAAAAAAAGTAATGCTTCTTTATTGGGTAATTTTTTATCAAAAACCACTTTAAACAATTGAGATAATTGATTATACTCATCCGCAGACAGCTCATCCCATTTAGGTTGAAAAAATAAGTCTTTGGCTAAACTAAGGATATCCAATTGTTCCAACTGCCATAAAGTATGACTTGTGTTTGAATTTGAATTAATGTCAATAGAAAGCTTTTTACCGTTTGAATTTGAATCTATAGAAGATGGAGTATCAACTTTAGTTGAATTAGCTGCTGTACCTGTTTGAATATTAACATAAGTTTCTCCACCCCCCGATCCACTAATACCACCGGTATTTGATGCAATGTTCTCCAAACCATCAGCTACTTTTGATAATGTAGCTTCGGTAGCGACTTCGGTGTCCTTTTTTACATCTATGAACTTTATAGCAGACACACCAAAAACAACTGCCTCAATGGCTAATCCACTTGTAATCAGTATATCCTGTGCAGGCCATTCTAATAATTTGGCAATTACACCAATAAGTATGACTACAGCTGCACCGCTGTAAAAGAGGTTGAAAATATCTAGTTTTTTAGTTTTTGACATTATAGTATTTTTTAATAGTTTAATTTTTAATGTGTATTGGTGCGCTTTTCTTTAACGAAATCAACAAATTTGTCATTATTCTCAAATCCACAAAGTTTGATGATGGAATCAAAGGATAGATTTGCATTAACTGAATTCTCCAATTCATTCATAAAATGAATGTACCTATGCTCATTCAAGAGCAGTTCAAATGAAATGGCATAGTTAGCTTTTGAAAACTGGTCTAGTTTTTCTGGGCTTATCTCTAATAAACTAGAAAAATCCTCTGTGGAGGCATCTTTGCGTAAATAGTATTTTAGATCAAAAAAATAATGATCGAATACAGATTTACTATCAGTATTTCTTAAATGACGCTTTGAAAAGAAATTCTTAAAAAAAGAGAACAGGGACATGATCCATAGGGTTTGGATCACAAAAGTTTGTAAATTAATACGGAAGAAAAAATTATGTAAGTAATTCGACGAATGTCATTGTGTTGATTAAAATTACAGCTGTCATGTTTTAAATGACATTGATTTTCAATAACTTATTAATTAAAGATATCAATCAGATCTGACGGATTGCCGCCGTGGTATTTTTTAAATGGTTGATAAAAGCGTTGCCTAGAGCTAAACCCTACTTCCAGGGCCAATGCCTCAACAGTATAATTTTTAAACTTGGCGTCCTTTATGATTTCAACAAAGTATTCCACCCTTGCCTTATTAATCAACTCATCAAAACTCATGGCGTAAGTGAAGTAGATATAATTAAACATGATATCTTTACTGACCCCCATGATATTAGAAAATTCTTCAATATTTGCACTCTTACTCTTGTAGTAGAAATTTGCAAAGAATTGAAAGTTAAAATCAACCTCTTTTATATCGGAACTAAAGTCATTTCGGTTAAACAAAAAGCCAAACGAAATTTTAGAACCATTTTTATTGATGAAACTAGGTCTATATAAGATAATTAATAATAAAGTTACACCAAGTACAAGTCGGAGATAAGTATTAAACTCATTAGGGATTTTAAAAATAGTTGAAAGTGCGATAAAAATTAATTGAGTAAAAATGACCATAAAAAAACCAAAAGTCCAGACTTGTATTTTCTTAAAATAAATATTCTTAAATGAAAATTTAAATAAAATATTATAGATATAATAAAGACAAAATAGATTAAAAAAAATAAAATCTACGTTTATAAAAAAATCAAGATACATAGGCAGCTTGGCACTATTAGCTACTTGAGCTGTTGAACTACCGATGCTATTATATTTTGGGAATACATTTTCATATCCTACTATTTGTACATAAATAATCAAATAAATATAAATCGTATAAGCAGTAATCAAATAAATATTTGCTAACTTTTTGTGTTGGGTAAAATATAAATTAGTAAATATTTGAACCAAAGAAGTTCCAATAAGCATTGGGCAAATCATTCTAATAAGAATATAGTAATCCGGCACAGTCCTTATAAATAAACAAAAGAAACCTATAAGAAAAGAAAGCACAAATATTAAGAAGAATATTTTTAGTCTAATGGGAGATTTAAATCGAATAAGGACATCGAATAAAACGATGATGGAAAAAAGGAATAAAAACAAGTATAAACATTGATCTAGAGAGAAAGAAGCTAAATTCATGGGATTACGTTAAACTAAATATTAATATGTAATGATTTAGTTTTTATCATTATAGTTTGCAAATTATTGATATTTCCCTGGTGGCACAAGAATTACCCTAAAACTTGTTGTCATTAAATATATAACATTCATTTATAAGTAATAATGTATTAAATTAATTTAATATTTAATGTATTAAACTAAGTATAAAAGTTAAAATCTACCTCCAAAACTGTCCTAATATCAGCTGCAAATTCTTCAAAACCAGCTCCTATGATGACTATGCTGCTGTATGATCAATAGACGTATAATCCATAATAGCATCCCATAGTAGCGACCTCATTTCCAATGCTTTTAAAGATGCTGCGGCGGCCTGCTCCCACTTAGTAGCATCCTCCCCACATAATTCGGCAACCATTTCTAAGGCCAGATGGCTATGGTGACCGCCATCAACTTCAATATGCCTTTCGATATAATACTTGAAAGTGGAAACTTGGTTTGGATGCTCTGCGTAAATTTTATGTAAAATTTCTGTGAACATATCTGGAATTAAATCCTCCCTACCAAATGTAAACACAGCGGCTTTAACATGTAATGGTGCATATTGAGCAACTTCAAATGTATAGGCTAAAAACATTTTAACCTTTGAAGGCAATGCCGATTTTTCAATGGCATGTTCAATGGACTGACCAGTTTGTATTTCATGCATTAAAGCATCTATTAAAGAGGTAGATGCACCCATTTGACGCATGGCCTTTAAATATAATTCGAAATGACTAATTCGATTATCATGCTCATCTACATCAGATTCTTCCCCTAGTACAATTTCATTAATCAAATACCTGGTATTAGCTGTGCCCACAGGTACCCAAGGTAGCTGTACTCTTGTCAAACCAATTTGCAAGGATTTTAATAAACTCATAAAGTCCCAAACTGCAAAAACATGGAATTGTACGAAATTTTTCAGCCCATCCAAATTGTTAATTTTTGAATAAACCGGATGTGCTAAAAGCTGAGCCCTCATAGGGGCAATTTTTTTATTCAATAAGGCTACCTGAGAATGCATATCTATTTTTCTATTTTAACAAAAGCCAACTAGGTTTTGTTCAATATTTAGAAAAAAATTATAGAATAGCCACCGTCTCGTGCATTTCTGGCGCAATCACTTCTTTAAATCCTTTTTTGCGTAATCTTTCAGCAAAATGATCCTGCACATCTGCTTCTCCATGTACTATAAATACCTGGCTTACCAAGTCAGGGTTTTGACAACCTAAAAATTGCATTAAGTCCTCGTAGTCGGCATGGGCACTCATACTTCTAATAGATCCCACCCTAGCTATGACTGGATATTCTTCACTATATATCTTAACCATCTTAGCACCATTCATTAATCTTCCTCCTAAAGAATGTGGCTCGCAATAGCCTACAAGTAAAATAGTATTCTTAGCGTTGCTAATATTATTTTTAATATGATGCTTTACCCTTCCTGCATCGGCCATGCCGGAGGCAGATATAATAACCTTAGGATGTAAGTCCTCATTCAAAGCCTTACTTTCTTCCACCGATTTTATATAACGAAGGCCTTCAAAATCAAAAGGGTCATCATCTACTTCTAATATTTTTTGAATTTTTTTATTGAAGTATTTTGGAAACATTTTAACTACATCGGTAGCTTCAATACTTAATGGACTGTCTACATATACTGGAATATGAGGTAGCCTTTTTTCTAAGGACAACTGATTTAGTTCAAATAAAATTTCTTGGGTCCTGCCAACACTAAATGCTGGAATAATTAAATTTCCTTTTTGCTCCACACAGGTTTTTTCTATCCAATGTAAAATATCATCAGGTGTGGTATGAATTATATCATGTAGTTTATCGCCATAAGTACTTTCAATAATAATAGTATCGGCTTGAGGAAAAGTAGAAGGTGAACGCAGTATCATATCACGATATCTTCCTACATCGCCACTAAATGTGAGGCTTTTAGTTTCAGTACCTTCTTTAATTTTTAAACTAACGGCAGCACTTCCAATAATATGGCCTGCATCGGTAAATAATAATTCTACTGAACTAGAAATTTTAGCGGGCTGATTATAGTCAACAATGGTTAATAGAGGTAATACCATATTGACATCAT
Organism: Sediminibacterium sp.; assembly: GCA_040380795.1. Classification (GTDB taxonomy): domain Bacteria; phylum Bacteroidota; class Bacteroidia; order Chitinophagales; family Chitinophagaceae; genus Sediminibacterium. The sequence goes on from JBEIIN010000001.1 coordinate 6,049, forward strand.
CCATATCATACAAGGGCTCAATAGGAGGCAGGCCCTGTCTAGCTCTGCGCTTATTGCCATATTTAGCGTCGTCTCTTTGTATCATGGCAGAATCTTCCAATAAAATTTCAGTCAATGCCTTGGTGGCTGGAGTGCAATAAATATTTCCTTTGAAACCTTCTTTAGCTAATTTAGGAAGTAAGCCAGAATGGTCGATATGTGCATGCGATAAAATAACAAAATCTACTTTACTGGCATCAAAACCAAAACTTGCATTCAGCGAATCGGTGTCTCTTCCCATTCCTTGAAACAATCCGCAGTCTAATAAAAAATTTTCGCCATTATCTAACTGCACTAAATGCTTAGAACCTGTAACGGTACGCGCAGCACCATGAAAGCTTATTTTCATTCGATAAATTTGTACTACTAAGTTAACTTAAATAGCAATGGCAGCTACTAAATAATCGGCAATGAGTATAAGTATACAACTTACTACCACCGACTGCGTGCCCGCTTTACCAATTTCTAGTGCCCCACCTTTTACATAATAGCCAAAATAACAAGGCACTGTACTTATAATAAATGAGAAAATAAACGATTTATAAAAAGCAATGGTCACATAGTGTGGGTCAAAGCCCTTTCGAATACCCATGATAAAAACCTCTGGTGCAATAGAACCCGTAAGTCCCCCTACAAAATAACCGCCCCAAATGCCAATAACAGCAGACACTCCTACTAACAAAGGCACAATGGTGAAGCAAGCCAGTATTTTGGGAAGTATTAAATAATTCTTAGTATTGATACCCATAATTTCAAGCGCGTCTATTTGCTCGCTAATGCGCATATTGCCTAATTCACTTGCAATCTTAGAGCCTACCACTCCTGCTAAAACAATGCTTAAAAAAGAAGGTGCAAATTCAAGTAACATACCATCTCTTACCACTATACCGATGGTTGTAATGGGTATTAATGGATTGACAAACTGTGCTGCCGTTTGCACGGTAATAACTGCCCCTAAAAAAAAGGAAATAATAATAACAATGGGCAAAGAGCCAAATCCAATATCGTAACATTGTTTGATATACTCATTCCAAAACATTTTTTTGTTTTCAGCAGATGTAAACATCCCCTTCAACATCAAAAGATAATAACCGAAATGAGTAAAAATATTCATACTACAAAAATAGCCTATTTATTTCTCTTTTTCTTACGCTTCCACCAACTTACTCTTTGTACTTCAGCTTGGGTGTCTACCCTAGTTTTCAACTGGGCATCTACCACCGCCACAGTAGCCATATTTATGATATTTCTCACTCCTGAACCTAATTGCAATACATTCACAGGTTTCTTTAAACCAAGTAAGATTGGACCAATAATATCTACCCCACCTATTTCTTTTAATAAATGATAAGCAATATTTCCAGAAGTTAAATTAGGGAAGATTAATACATTCACTTGTGCGTCTACTAAATCGCTGAATGGATAATTTTCTTTTAAGATTTCTTTATTAAAGGCCATCATACCTTGCATTTCACCATCTACAATTAAAGAAGGGTTTCTTTGCTTGATAATTCTGGTGGCTTCTGCAACCATTTGGGCTTCTGGTGTATCACTACTTCCAAAGTTGGAATAACTTAACATAGCAATTCTTGGCTCCATATTAAAATTACGCACTTCTTTAGCAACAAGTAATGCGATATCTGCAAGCTCCTCTGCATTAGGATTAATATTCACGGTTGTATCTGCTAAAAATAAAGGGCCTTTTTTAGTCAAGAGTAAATACATACCTGCAATTTTCTTCACGCCCTCTTCAGTACCTATAATATGAAGTGCAGGTTTAATACCATCGGAATAATTTCTAGTTAAGCCAGACAACATCGCATCTGCTTCGCCTGTCTCCACCATCATGGCACCAAAATAATTTTGCGTGCGCATTAATTTTAAGCTCTCGTGTTTATTAATACCCTTGCGTTGTCTTTTTTGAAATAAGATAGATCCGAAAAATTCTCTTTTCTCTTCCATCTCATCGCTTCTTACATCAATAATAGGTAAATCGCTAATATCAATATTATTGGCCTCCGCTATATTTTTGATTCTGTTTTCATTACCTAATAAAATAGGATAAGCAATACCATCATCGTATACAATACTAGCCGCTTTTAATATTTTAATATTTTCTGCATCGGCAAATACTAAACGCTTAGGATCACGACGTGCTTTATTACTGATTAAACGCATTAACTGATTGTCTAGACCTAAACGCTTATTTAATTGTAACTCATATTCATCCCAATTAGAAATGGGTTGTTGCGCTATACCCGATGCTACTGCTGCTTTTGCTACAGCTGGTGCTAATGTGCTTAATAATCTTGGATCTAATGGTTTGGGAATAATATATTCTGGACCAAAACATAAGTTATGTTGATTATAGGCCATATTCACCGAATCAGGTACCGCCGATTTTGCTAAGTCTGCTAGCGCATTTACCGCCGCTAATTTCATGGCTTCGTTAATTGACTTCGCACGCACATCTAAAGCACCTCTAAATATATAAGGGAAACCTAAAACATTATTCACTTGATTAGGAAAATCGGACCTGCCAGTAGCCATGATAATATCTTTTCTTACTGAAGTAGCTGCATCATAATCAATTTCAGGATCGGGATTTGCTAAAGCAAATACAATGGGGTTTTTTGGCATGGAAGCCACCATTTCTTTACTTATAATATTCCCTACACTTAAACCTAAAAACACATCGGCTGTTTTAAAGGCTTGTACCAAGGTCATATTCTCTGCTTTAATCGCAAAGGGTTTTCTATCTTCTCCTAGATCGGTTCTGCCGGTATGCAGTACTCCGTCTTTATCAAACAAAATAAAGTTTTCATACCTGGCCCCTAAGGCAACATATAATTTTATACAAGCCATGGCTGCAGCGCCTGCGCCACTTACTACAAACTTAGCTTTCTCAATTTTTTTCTTTTGTAATTCTAATGCATTTAATAAAGCAGCACTACTAATAATGGCAGTTCCATGTTGGTCATCATGCATTACAGGAATGGACATGGATTCTTTTAATTTTTGCTCTATATAAAAACACTCAGGCGCTTTTATATCTTCTAAATTAATACCGCCGAATGTGGGCTCTAAAGATTTTACTATCTCTACAAATTTATCAGGATCGGTTTCATTAATCTCAATATCAAATACATCAATGTCTGCGAAAATTTTAAATAGTACGGCCTTTCCTTCCATCACCGGTTTACTCGCTAAGGGCCCAATATTGCCCAAACCTAAAACAGCAGTTCCATTGGTAATCACACCTACTAAATTTCCTTTAGCAGTATACTTAAATACATCGGATGGATTGTTTTTTATCTCTGTACATGGAATGGCTACCCCAGGGCTATAAGCAAGAGATAAGTCTTTCTGGGTTTTTGCTTCCTTGGTAGGAACGACTTCAATTTTACCGGGTCTGCCGTTGGCATGGTATTCTAAAGCCTGTTCTTTTCTTAGATTTTCTTTATTCGACATGTAATAAATTTATAACGAGTGTTAGTTTTCGAGTTTTACAAAGCTACTGAATATATACAAAACGAGGTTTTTGTACTATATATTGTTGAAATATAGTGCTTTATGCAAATAATTGGGTGCCCAACCAGGCCATCATGCCCACTCCATTTTCAATGGATTCTTCCTCAATATTGAAGTGTGGGGTATGTACATTATGTATAATGCCTTTAGATTCATTGCGTACACCTAATCTAAAAAAGCAACCAGGAATGACTTGAGAATAATAACCAAAATCTTCGGCGCCCATTCTTTTTTCTGTTTCTACAACATTGCTCGCTCCCATATAAGCGTCCGCTAATTTCCAAGCAGCTTCAGTAATGACAGGTTCGTTGTCTACAGTAGGATAACCTACATCCACTTTAAAATCTATTTCAGCACCGGTAGCTAATGATAAACCTTTTGCTTGTTGCATCATTAATTCATGTGCTTTAAAACGCCATACTTCATCCATGGCTCTGAAAGTGCCCATTAGTTTTACTTCAGTTGGAATAACATTGGTAGTATTACCACCATGCACAGAACAAATAGAAAGTACAGATGGATTTTGTGGATCGCGATTGCGTGCTATAATAGTTTGTAAACTTGTAATTAATTGTGCAGCTACTAAAACAGTATCCACAGTTTGATGTGGTGTAGCTGCATGACCTCCAGGACCTTTAATAGAAACATATAATTCATCGGCACTGGCCATCACACGTCCTTTTCTAAAACTTAATTTTCCGTGATTCAAACCTGGATGCACGTGTAAGCCTACAATGCCTGCTGGCACTGGGTTTTTAAGCGCTCCATCACGAATCATATAACTTGCTCCTCCCGGATTTTTTTCTTCTCCCGGTTGAAATAATAATTTTATAGTGCCTTCAAATTCTTCACGCAAAGTCCATAAAATTTTTGCAGCGCCTAATAAAATGGTGGTATGCACATCATGTCCGCAGGCATGCATTACCCCTTCTTTAGTGGAAATATAATCGACTTTATTTTCTTCAATAATAGGAAGCGCATCCATATCGGCACGAAGTGCCACAATTCGTTTGCTTGGATTTTTTCCTTCAATAATACCTAGTACACCCGTAGTAGCAATAACAGTAAATGGAATGCCAATGGCTTTTAATTGCGCTTGCACATACTTACTAGTTTCAAATTCTTGATAACTTAATTCAGGATTGGCATGCAAATGTCTTCGTATAGAAACATTCTGGGCTTGATGCTGTTTGGCTAAAGATTTTATTTTGTCTAGTAACATGATAATAGTAAAGTTAATAATTTGATTTTACATTATCTGCATTAGCGCCCGATACAATGGCCACCCCCGCGCTACAACCTATGCGCGTTGCACCGGCATCTATCATTAATTTAGCAGTTGCATAGTCTCTAATACCACCAGAGGCCTTTATTTGTACTTGATCGGGTAAATGTTTTCTAAACAATTTAACCGCTTCTACACTAGCCCCTTTTTCTGCATAGCCAGTAGATGTTTTTAAATAATCAATGCCTGCAATGCCGTAAATATCGCAACATTTTATGATTTCATCATCGGTTAATACACCCGACTCAATAATTATTTTTACCACTTTATTCTTGGAACGAATAATGGGCATGATATGATTGATTTCATCTGCAATAGCAGACCAGTCGCCGTTTTTTATAGCAGAGATATTCGCGACCACATCTAATTCATCGGCGCCATCCACCATGGCTAAAATAATTTCTGCAATTTTTGCTTCGGTAGCACTGTAACCAAAAGGAAATCCAATAACGGTGGCTACTTGTACAGTAGAACCCACTAGTTTTTCTTTTGCTAATTTTACAAAATTGGGAGGTACACATACGGCTGCAAAATCATACTGAGTTGCTTCAGCACATAATTTTTCAATGTCCGACACTAAACAAGTGGGTTTTAAAATAGTATGGTCGATGTATTTATTAAGCGACCTCTTTTCCATGACAAGCTTTGAATTTTTTTCCACTACCACAAGGACAAGGATCGTTGCGTCCTGTTTTAGGACCTACTTGAATAGGTGCTTGCTTACTATCACTAGGATCGTTGTAAGCATTGCCACCCGCATCCTCTGTTCTATTGGCACTTAATTTACTTAAGTCTGTTTTTTGTTGACGTCCTTCTTTCACTGCATCTTCTAAAGGCAAATGCGCATGACATAAAAATTGAACTAGCTTTTGATTAATCTCAATATCCATTTTTCTAAATAATTCAAAAGCTTCCATTTTATAAATAACGAGCGGATCCTTCTGTTCATAGGTAGCAGTTTGTACCGATTGCTTCAAATCGTCCATGGCTCTTAAATGCTCTTTCCATGCGTCATCAATAAAGCTTAGGGAAATATTTTTTTCTGCTTGAGCAACAAGTGTAGCACCTTCGGTACTTACATTTTTATCTAAGTTTACCAATACATTGTAAGCAATTTTTCCATCACCCACAGGCACTATTACATTTTCAATATGTGCTCCTTGATTTTTTCTAATATTTTTGAAAACTGGAATACTTTGTTTCATCATCTCCTTTTTCTTATACTCATAATGCGCAATAGCTTCTTGATATACTAATTCAACTAGTGCAGCATCATTAGTAGACTTGAATTCTTCTTGCGTTATTTTAGTATCAAAACCTGTTTGAACAATTAAGGATAATTTCAAGCCTTCGTAATCGTTATTCAATTTATAGTTCGTCACCACACCTTCAATGACTTGATAAAATGCATTGTCTAAATCCAAGGCTAATCTTTCTCCAAACAAAGCATGATTTCTTTTTTTGTAAATCACGGTTCTTTGCTTGTTCATCACATCATCATATTCCAATAAACGCTTTCTTACACCAAAATTATTTTCCTCTACTTTTTTCTGTGCACGCTCAATAGATTTTGTAATCATACTGTGCTGAATAACCTCTCCTTCTTTATAACCCGCGAAGTCCATCACTTTAGCAATACGCTCACTTCCAAACATGCGCATTAAATCATCTTCCAAAGAAATAAAGAATTGAGAAGAACCCGGATCACCTTGTCTTCCCGCACGTCCACGCAATTGTCTGTCTACACGACGAGACTCGTGACGCTCTGTACCTAGTATGGCTAATCCGCCAGCGGCTTTTACTTCAGGACTTAATTTAATATCGGTACCACGACCTGCCATGTTGGTGGCAATGGTAACCGCTCCTGTTAAACCTGCTTCCGCAACCACCTGTGCTTCACGCGCATGTTGTTTGGCGTTCAGTACATTGTGTGGAATATTTTGTTGACGCAACATTCTACTTAATAATTCACTCACCTCTACCGAAGTAGTACCGCATAAAACCGGACGACCTTGATCTCTTAATTCAACAATAGCTTCAATGACTGCCCCTAATTTTTCACGCTTGGTTTTATACACTAAGTCTTGTTCGTCATTTCTTATAGCTGGAATATTAGTAGGAATAGAAACCACATCTAATTTATAAATGCTCCAAAACTCTGAAGCCTCTGTTTCAGCTGTACCTGTCATACCGGCTAACTTATGATACATTCTAAAAAAGTTCTGCAAAGTAATAGTCGCATAAGTTTGTGTAGCTGCTTCAATTTTTACATTTTCTTTAGCTTCAATGGCTTGGTGTAATCCGTCGGAATAACGGCGCCCTTCCATAATACGACCCGTTTGCTCATCTACAATTTTTACCTGTCCTTCAATGACTACATACTCCACATCGTTGTCAAATAAAGTATAAGCTTTTAATAATTGATTCACTGTGTGAATACGATCGGCCTTAATGCTGTATTCAGTAATGATGCTTTCTTTTTGTTGGAATTTTTCTTCCGCAATTAAATTTGCATTTTGATCAATGGCATTTAAGGCAACACTTATGTCGGGTAGTAAAAAGAAATTTGGATCTTCTCCTTGCTTGGTAATTAATTGCAAACCTTTATCGGTTAATTCTACCGAATTATTTTTTTCATCAATATGGAAAAATAAATCAACATCTACATGTGGCATTTCTTTTTGCTGATCGGCTAAATAATAATTTTCTGCTTTTTGCAATTTCACTCTCACCCCTGGCTCACTTAAATATTTAATAATAGCACTATTTTTAGGCAAGCCTCTAAACGCGCTATACAAAGCCTTTCCGCCGTCTTTAGGATCGTCGTTGCCTTCTGCTATTTTCTTTTTGGCTTCAATTAAAAATTGGTTCACCGTTTTCTTTTGCATCTCCACCAATTTTTCAATTCTTGGTTTCAATTCAAAAAATTGTTGCTCTCCAGTTTGATAACCAATAGGACCAGATATAATTAATGGCGTACGCGCATCATCAATTAATACACTATCCACCTCATCCACCATCGCATAATGATGTTTGCGTTGCACCATCTCTTCTGGTGTGTGCACCATATTATCTCTTAGATAATCAAATCCAAATTCATTATTGGTTCCGTAAGTAATACCTGCACGGTAAGCATTTCTTCGCTCTTCAGAATTCGGCTGATGCTTATCGATACAATCTACTGTAATACCTAACCACTCAAATAAAGTACCATTCCATTCACTATCTCTTTTGGCTAAGTAATCGTTCACTGTTACAATGTGCACTCCTTCTCCGGCTAGTGCGTTTAAGTAAGCGGGCAAAGTAGAAACTAAAGTTTTACCCTCACCCGTTGACATTTCGGCAATCTTACCTTGGTGTAAAACAATACCTCCTAATAACTGCACATCGTAGTGCACCATATTCCAAGTAATGGGTGTACCGGCTGCCTTCCAAGTAGTTTGGAATACCGACTGGTCGCCCTTAATACTGATATATTCTTTTTTGACAGATAAATCCCTGTCAAGTTGTGTAGCTGTTGACACTAACTGCTCTTCATCGGTAAATCGGCGGGCCGTTTCTTTCACCACCGCAAAGGCTTCTGGCAAAATGTCCCAAAGGACCTTCTCCAAGGTGGTGTCTCTTTCCTTTTTGAGTAAATCTACCTGCTCATACAAACCATCTCTACCCATAAAATCGCTAATAGGCAGGGCTTCTGCCTCGGTTTGAAGGGCTTCAATTTGACTATCGGATTCAGCTAAATAGGCCTTAATTTTAGCCTTAAATTCAGTGGTTTTAGCCCTTAACTCGTCGTTAGAAAGGCCTTTATAGCTATCAAAATGGCCATTAATAACAGCCACTAAATGGTCTATTTTTTTGACGTCCTTTTCACTTTTCGAACCTCCAAATAATTTACTTATAATTTGCAACATATTCCTGCTTGATAATTGTGTAATTTCCTATACTCAATAGGCGTGCCAAAGTTAAGTAATTGGGGTGAGTTTGAGAGTTTTAAAGGGGGTCCAATATAAAAAATAACAACAATGGCCTTAAAATTGAAAAATGGACGAAAAAATGATACCTTTGCTCGCCTTTGGAGCCCTTGTATTTTAAGGGGCTTCTACTTGAACATCAGAAACTAAAAATGCAATGGCAGGTCAATTAAACGAAGTAAGAAATAGGATTAAAAGTACACAAAGTACACAGCAGTTAACCAAGGCCATGAAAATGGTAAGTGCTGCCAAATTACGCCGTGCACAAGATGCCATCACACAAATGAGACCTTATACGCGTAAGTTACAAGAAATGTTAAGCAATATTATTGGAAGCTTGGATGGCGATATGAATTTAGCTTTAGCTGAAACGCGTCCGGTGAATAATGTTTTATTTATTGTGATTACTTCTGACAGAGGTTTATGCGGTGGCTACAATGCCAACTTAGTAAAATTAGCGAAGACCACTATTGCTGAAAAATACGCGAATAAAAATATTACTATTTGGAATATTGGAAAGAAAGGATATGAGAGTTTAACCAAAACGGGCTATAAAACCAATGCCGACTTTAAAGATATTTTCTTGAATTTAAAATTTGAAAATGTTCAAACAGCTGCCAAAGCGGCCATGACTGCATTTGCAAATAAAGAATTTGATGCAATAGAAATTATTTACAGCGAGTTTAAAAATGCTGCCACTCAATTACCTACAGCAGAAGCTTTCTTGCCTATTCCCACTTTGGCTAAAATAGGAGGCAAGAAAAAAACTGATTTTATTTTTGAACCACAGAAAGAAGTTTTGGTAGCAGAGTTAATGCCAAAAATTTTAAATACACAATTGTTTAAAGCAGTACTTGATGCCAATGCAAGTGAACATGGTGCAAGAATGACTGCGATGGATAAGGCAAGTGAAAACGCAAACGAATTATTAAAATCATTGAAATTATCATATAACCGTGCACGCCAAGCCGCTATTACAACCGAATTAACGGAGATTGTAAGTGGCGCAGCAGCATTAAACGGTTAAGACCCAACCACTATGGAAATTAGTCAAATCATACCTCATATAGAAGCGCTTATTTTTGCAAGTGAAAAAGCATTAAACGCGAATGATATTACCGAACTTATCAATAATGCTTTTGGATTTTTAGAAGAGCGTATTAGTTTAGATCAAGTGGAGAGTGCCCTGGAGGGTATTGAAGAAAAATACAGCACTGAATTTTATCCTTTTGAATTAAAACAAAGTGGTGGTGGCTGGCAGTTTTTAACCAAGCCCGATTTTCATAAAACCATTGCACAATTAAATGGAGATAAATTTTTAAAGCGCCTATCCAATGCCGCCTTAGAATCTTTAGCCATTATTGCTTACAAGCAACCTATTACCAAGGGTGAAGTGGAAGCCATCAGAGGTGTGAACAGCGATTATTCTATGCAAAAATTATTAGAGAAGGAATTAATTATCATTAGTGGTCGTAACGAGCATTTACCAGGTAAGCCTTTAATATATTCTACTTCCAAAAACTTCATGGATTATTTCGGTATTAATTCAACCGATGACTTACCAAAAATTAGAGAGGTGCTAGCCGATCAATTGGTAGAAGCCACTGTCATTAAGCCTGAAGACTTCACAGACAACAGTGTTTTAGAACAAGCCGAAGAGGAAGAAACACCTAATCTAACTGAAGAAACTGACGGTTACGAGGCTGAGTCCAATGAAGAAGACGAGCGTCCAGAAAGCCCTGTTCAGTAGTCCTGCTTAGACTACACATTAGTCTATTTTTTTTCAAAATTATACACTTGTTATAATGACTGAACCTAGTTCTCATTGTATCTTCGTGGAATGAATCCAAGTATATCTTACGAAGAGCTTAATAAAGCGGCCAGCACTTATGGCACGCCTTTGTATGTGTACCATGGAGAAAAAATTGAAAGCCAATATCAAAATTTATTGACTCATTTTTCAAACAAGTCTACTCGATTTTTTTATGCTTGCAAATCACTTACTAATATTCATATTTTAAACCTTGTTAAAAATACAGGTTGCAATATCGATTGTAGTTCTATTAACGAAGTTAAATTAGCCATACACATTGGATATGATGTTGAAAATATTTTATACACCAGCAATAGTGTTGCATTTGAAGAAATAAAAGAAGCCGTAAGCTTGGGGGTGCATGTAAATATTGACAGCCTTTCAAATTTAGAAAAGTTTGGTGCCGCTTTTGGCGGAAGGTACCCGGTAGGTATTAGAATTAGGCCCGATATTTTGGCAGGAGGAAATTTGAAAATTTCAACAGGACATGATAAAAGTAAGTTTGGTATTCCTTATACAGAAAAAGAAACGCTAAAAAATATTCAAAAAAAGTTTGGCATTAATATTAGTGCCTTACATATTCATACGGGCAGTGAAATTAAAGATGTAGCCGTGTTTTTGCAATCGGCTACGGTATTTGAAAATTTATTACCCGATTTTCCTACTGTCAATATTTTAGATTTTGGAGGTGGCTTTAAAGTACCCTATATGCCCGAGGAAAAAGGAACAGATATTGCTTTACTGGGCGCGGAGGTAAATAAAATTATGGAAAAGCTTTCTGCGAAAATGGGACGTAACCTAACCGCTTGGTTTGAGCCGGGAAAATATTTAGTGAGTGAGGCTGGCTATTTTATTACTCAGGTAAATGTTTTAAAAAAATCGGGGGATATAGAATTTGCTGGCATTAATAGTGGATTAAACCATTTAATAAGGCCTATGTTTTATGATGCCTATCATCATATTGTAAATATTTCAGCCCCTACTAAGGAGTTAAAAAACTATGCAGTGGTGGGTAATATTTGCGAGACCGATACCTTTGCCTGGGACCGCCCTATAGCAAGTATTGAAGAAGGCGATTACTTAGTATTTTTTAATGCAGGGGCTTACGGTTATGAAATGTCTAGTAATTATAACGCTAGGTATAAGCCTGCACAAGTTTTATATAAAAACGGAGAAGCTAAATTAATTAGCAGGGCCGATAATTTTGAAGACTTACTTCGACTACAAACACCTTTAAGCTAATTATCATGATTGAAATACAAAATATTAGCAAAAAGTTTGGCGATAAGGTTGTCATTGAAGATATCAGCGCCCAATTTAAACCTGGCATATGTAATTTAATTATTGGTTCAAGCGGAAGTGGTAAAACTGTTTTAGTAAAATGTATTGTCGATTTACTAAAAGCCGACAAAGGTGAGATACTATTTGATAAAATGCTTTTGTCTAAAATGGATAAAGATGAAAGAAAAGATTTAAGACAAAACCTAGGTATGCTATTTCAGGGGAATGCCTTATTCGATTCTTTAACGGTGGAAGACAATGTGAAATTCCCATTAGATATGTTTTCTACCTTAAGCGTTGAGGAGAAAAAAATAAAAGTAAACGAAATTTTAGCCCGGGTAAAATTAGAGGGTGTAAATAATAAATTTCCTGCTGAATTAAGTGGGGGTATGAAAAAAAGAGTAGGATTAGCGCGTGCCTTGGTGATGAAGCCTAAGTATTTATTTTGCGATGAACCTAATTCAGGCTTAGATCCTCAGACATCGATGGTTATTGATAAACTCATTGAAGAGCTAACAGTTGAATTCAATATCACTACCATTGTAGTTACCCATGATATGAATAGTGTAATGGAAATTGGCAATCATATTATTTATTTACACCAAGGCAAGAAAGAATGGGAAGGTTCCAATAAAGACATTATATATAGCGAAAACAAACTACTCAATAATTTTATATTTGCCTCTGAGTTCTTACAAGATGCCAAGGCTATGAGAATGCAATCCACACAAAAAAAATAAAATCTATGAAATACATCTTAGCCACCTTATTTAGTTTTTTACTTATTGGTCAATTAGCGGCGCAATTAACTGGTGATCCAGGCGCCCCCTATTTAAAGAATAATAAAATACCTCCTTTCTCTATTACTTCAGTGGATGGCAAAGAGATTACGAATAAGCAAATGCCCATTTATCCTTTTACTTGTATAATTATTTTTAGCCCCGACTGCCCTCATTGTGAAAAAGAGGCAGGCGACATTAATAAGTATGCCGATAAGTTTAAAAACGTACTCTTTATTTGGGATAGCTACCGTGATATGGAGTCTATCAAGAAATTTGCTGCAAAGTATAATTTAGTGGGCAAGCCCAATGTAATTATCGGCCGTGACCCTAGTTTTACCCTACCCACTTTTTACCGCCCAAGAATGACCCCCTTTATGGCCCTATACAAAAAAGGGGTATTGTTAAAAGTATATGAAGAAGGGGCAGATGTTTTCGAATTGATTAAAATAATAGAAGGTAAATAACTAACTTTGTCCCGTAAAAATAAAACACTTAAATAAAAATTATATTATATGAAAGTTACCGTAGTGGGTGCAGGAGCAGTTGGAGCAACTTGCGCAGACAATATTGCCCGCAAAGAATTAGCCCAAGAATTAGTCTTATTAGATATTAAAGAAGGATTTGCAGAAGGCAAGGCACAGGACATGATGCAGACCGCAGCTTTATTAGGATTTGATACAAAAATTAGTGGAAGCACCAATGATTATAGTAAAACAGCAAATTCAGATGTAGTGGTTATTACCTCTGGTTTACCTCGTAAGCCAGGTATGACACGTGAGGAATTAATTGGCACGAATGCAGGTATCGTAAAAGGTGTTTGTGAGAATATATTAAAGCATTCTCCCAATGCTATTATTATTGTTATTAGTAACCCAATGGATACGATGACTTACTTAGCATTACAATCTACTGGTTTACCTAAAAATAGAATTATTGGAATGGGTGGTACTTTAGATAGCGCTCGTTTCAAATATCAATTAAGCACTGCTTTAGATTGCAGCCCTGCTGACTTAAACGCCATTGTAGTAGGTGGACACGGTGATACGACTATGATTCCTTTAATTAAGCACGCTACTTGGAATAGCATTCCGGTTACTAAATTTTTAGACGCAGCAGCACAAGAAAAAATTGTAAACGATACCATGGTGGGTGGTGCTACACTCACTAAATTATTAGGTACATCCGCTTGGTATGCACCAGGTGCAGCAGGAGCAGCCCTTGTAGAAAGTATTGTAAGAGATGAGAAAAAATTATTTACTTGTTGCGTAAGCTTGAATGGCGAATATGGACAAAAAGATATTTGTTTAGGTGTTCCTGTAGTAATTGGCAAGAATGGTTGGGAGAAAATTGTTGCCATGGATTTATCTGCTGATGAGCAAGCCGCCTTTAATAAAAGTGCCGATGCAGTGAGAAGTATGAATGATGTTTTAAAAACATTGTAATTAAATCAGAATATAGACAGCGCAATAATCGCAATTCAATAGTTATTAATTATACAAAAGCCTTCTACTTCATAGTAGGGGGCTTTTTTAGTTTTATGAATTGTAGAATAATTAATTAAATGGTAAGCTATAAAGTAGATTAAGAGATTTTAAAATACTCATTTGCCTTGGCTGCAATGATATTAATATTTTGTAGTTGCATACAAGCAAAATGGCCTTGAGGACATTTACTCTCCCCTTGTTTAGAACAAGGCTGGCAATTTAAGTTAGGGACTAATGAATTATAATGAGGGGTAATAGACACTGCTGGATAATAAGCTTCGAATTGTAAGGCAGGACTAGTCGCACCCCATATAGTAATAGTAGGTTTATTAAAGGCAGCAGCTACATGCAAAAAACCAGTATCATGTGAAACTACCACTTGGGCCATTTGAATAATACTGGCCGACTCTTTCAAGTCATACTTACCAGCAGCATTGTATATAAAATTGGGCACAGCACTGGCAATTGCAGCAGCAAACGTAATATCTTCTTTCCCACCAATAAGTACAATGGGTTTATTTATTTGCTTAGCTAGTTCAATCCATTTTTGAACAGGCATTTTTTTATTTAAATAAGAAGCGCCAATTACAAAGGCTACAAAACCTGCCAAATGACTGGTGGGCAAATTAGCTGCTTTAAAACTATAGTCCTTAGGGAAAAAATAATCTAGGCCCTTGCCGTCACTTATGACGTTGAAATGCTGAAGAGCGTCGATATACCTATCGCATACATGGGTCTTGGGTAAAAAGTTAAGTTGCAGTTTAGCAAGTAACCATTTTTGAAGACTCAATTTCTTATAAGAAAAAGCGGGAACCCCTATAGCTTTTTTAATTTTCCAGGTTCTAATATTATGATGTAAGTCAATAATATAATCGAAGGTTATTTCTTTTAAAGCAGCAATTGTCTCTTCAATATTATTATCCAAAAAATGACATTGATCAATATTGGGATTGCCTATCACCAAATCCTTCATAGAAAGCTTGGTTAAAAAATGTATTTCAACACCCGGTATTTGATTTTTAGCACAGCGAAGCGCCGGCGTGGTTAAAACAATATCACCAATAGAAGAAAAACGTATAAATAATAAACGCATACTCTTGAATAACTATGGAAGTGGGGTATCTTGTTCTAGATAATCTAAATCCTTGTGGTAAGTTTCTTCTGTAAATATAAAAGCAATAAGGGTAATGATCATTACGGTAGCGCCTGTAAAAATACCACTTTGTACAATGGTCCAACCCATTTGCTTTTGTAATATATCTAAGAATAAAAAATTAATTAAAGGCAGTGCCCCTCTTACCATATTAGGTATGGTAGTGGCGGCGGTGGCTCTTAAGTTCGTACCAAACTGTTCTGCTGCCATGGTATTAAAAATAGCCCAGTAGCCCGTACTAAAACCTAAGAATCCGCAAATGGCATACATTCTATCGTCGGTATTGTTGAAACTGCTAAAAAACAAAACCATACCTATAACGCTTAAGCCATAAAATAATAATAAGGCTTTTTTTCTACTTTTAAAATATTGACTCACATAGCCAATTAATAAATCTCCCACTGCAATACCTATATAGGCAAACATCACCGACTTACCTGAGTCAATTAAATTCTCGCCATATAAAGTAGCAGCAAACTTATTACTATAGTTAATCATCACTCCAATAACAAACCAAGTAGGAAGTCCAATTAAAATAGCCTTAATGTATTTTGAAAAGCGTTTATAAGTACGAAAGAATAATAAAAAATTTCCTTTGGAAATATTAGCAAGCTTAGCCGACTCAAACATAAAGGACTCTGCTACTTTAACGCGTAATATTAAAAGACAAAAACCAAGCACCCCTCCTATTTGATAACATAATCTCCAGTCCGCAGTAACTTTAAATGTAAAATAAGCAAAGACAGCACCAAACAAACCAATACCTGCTACTAATGAAGTGCCAATGCCCCTTTTATTCTTAGGTAACATTTCAGAAACCAGTGTAATGCCCGCACCTAATTCCCCGGCTAAACCAATGCCACCTAAAAAACGACAATAAGCATATTGGTCGACAGTTTGAACAAAGGATGTTAAAATATTAGCTGTTGAATAAAGTATAATGGATCCAAACAAAACCTTCAGCCTTCCTTTTTTATCACCTAATACACCCCATAAAATACCCCCAATTAATAAACCCGACATTTGCCAGTTTATAATATGCGCACTATCTACAATAATAGTTTCTGCAGTGGCGCCTAAACTCATTACACTAGGCTGTCTTACAATGGTAAATAAAAGCAAATCGTAAACGTCTACAAAATAACCTAGGGCCGCCACTAAAACAGGCAGTGATAATATTCCTATTTGTTTATCTGAGCTCATACGCTTTTAATTTTATTGCCTACTGCTTTACTTTTGAGCCCTATGCTTTATGACTTGAAAAATAACTGGAGCAGTTGTGACAAAAACAATGACTATTACAATGACTTCTAAATGCTTTTTTAAATCGAACTGAAATTGATCGAGTACATAGGCTTGTAAAAAATGTCCGGCACAAAGCATAGAAGCTACCCAGGCCAAGCAACCCACCACATTAAAATAAGTAAACTTAGCCTTGTCCATTTTAACAATGCCTGCCACAATGGGGGCAAATGTTCTAACAATAGGAATGAACCTAGCAATAACTATAGCACGCCCTCCATGCTTTTCATAAAAATCCTGTGCTTGTACTAAATACTTTTTCTTAAAAAATATATTTTCTTTCCAGTCATACATGGCAGGACCTACTTTATTACCAATTTGATAGCCCACATAATTACCTAAAATACCCGCCGCTGAAATAAAAGAAAATATAATAAATAAATTAAGCCATTCATTATCGCTTACAAAAATTTGTGAGGCCAAGGGTGCACTATAAATACCCGCTACAAAAAGTAAACTATCTCCAGGTAAGAAAAAACCAAAGAACAAACCGGTTTCTGCAAACACCACAAATAATAATAGCCAAAGCCCTCCGTTTTCAATATAATATTGAGGTTGTAATAATTGGCTCCAATGAAAGGCGTCTAATAAAGTAATCATTAATAAAATATTTAAGCTTCTGCAGGATTTTCAAGTGCACCTTCCCATTTACTTACCACCGTGGTGGCTAAGCTGTTACCAAGTACATTAGTAGTGGAACGGAACATATCGCAGAAATGGTCGATAGGTAAAATTAAAGCAATGCCTTCTGGAGGAATATTAAACATAGCACAGGTAGCAGTCACTACGATTAAAGAAGCACGCGGCACGCCTGCTATGCCTTTGCTCGTTAACATTAACACTAGTAGCATAGTTAACTGTGTGGCAATATCTATGTGTACACCATAGGCTTGGGCAATGGCCATACTTGCAAAAGTCATATACATCATACTTCCATCTAAATTAAAAGAATATCCTAGTGGAAGAATAAAAGAAACAATTTTGTCTTTACAACCAAAGCGCACTAACTCTTCAGATAATTTAGGAAATACTGCCTCACTACTAGTCGTACTAAAAGCAATGACGAGTGGCGTTGTAATATGTTTTAATAAAGAAGGGAGTCTTTTACCTAAAACTAAAAATCCAATCCCTAATAAGAAAATCCAGAGTACGCCAATACCTATTAAAAAGAATAGTAAATATTTACCATAAAAAGCAAAAATGGCTAAGCCCTTACTTGCAATAACAGCAGCAATAGCGCCAAAAACACCTAGTGGCGCAAAGTTCATCACATAGCCCACCATTTTTAAAATAATATGTGAAACAGTTTCAAGTGCTTTGATAAAACCTTTAGCTGCATCTCCAATAGCAGCAGCAGCAACACCAAAAAATATACTAAATATAACTATCTGTAATATTTCATTATTAGCCATGGCCTCAAACATACTTTTTGGAAAAACATGTTCCACAAAATTGATTAAACTAAAGGACTTCGTGTTACCCAGTAAATCTTTAGCACCGCTTGTATCTGCATTGCTTAGTGCTATGCCTTCTCCTGGTTTAAAAATGTTTACAAGCACTAGGCCTATTAACAAACTCACAAGTGATGCAGTAATAAACCATAACATGGCTTTACCACCCACACGACCTACTGTTTTTAAGTCACCTAATTTGGCAATACCCACCACCAAAGTGCTAAACACAAGTGGGGCAATAATCATTTGCACTAAGCGCAAGAAAATGGTGGTTAATAATTTGCTGTTTTTTGAAAATGCAGCAATAGTTTGTTCATTATAATTTTCATGTATATAATAGCCTAGAATAGCCCCAGCAATCATGGCAATGACAATGTAAATAGTAAGTTTATTCGATTTTTTCATGCAATAGTAATTACTGCAATATAAGACTTAAGTAGTAAAAAAATAAGCAAAAAAAAGGGTCATTTTCCATGCAATTATAGCCAGGTTTTGCAAAAAAAGTGCTATTTTCCAAGATAAATTGAAACCACAACAAACCAATTATTTATGAGTTTATTTAGAAAGAAAGATTTGTCCGCCATGTTAGCACAGGCAGATGATGGTGGCAAAGGATTAAAACGCACTTTAGGCGCTGGTAATTTAATTGCCTTAGGCGTGGGAGCCATCATTGGAGCAGGCTTATTTGTAAGAACTGCCGCTGCCGCTGGACAAGCTGCAGGACCTGGCGTTACTTTATCCTTTATAGTAGCAGCCGTAGGTTGCGCTTTTGCAGGTTTATGTTATGCAGAATTTGCTGCCATGATTCCTATTTCTGGTAGTGCTTACGCATACTCTTATGTAACCATGGGTGAAACAGTAGCCTGGATTATTGGATGGGCATTAATTATGGAATATGCATTAGGTGCTGCCACAGTATCTATTGCTTGGAGTGAATATTTAAACAAGCTGCTGGGAGGAGCCATACCTTATGAATGGAGCCACTCCCCGCTCGAAAGTGTCACCGATTCAGCTGGCGTTCTTCATCATGGTTTTATGAATGCGCCCGCACTAGTAATATTATTATTGTTAACCTTATTATTAATTAAAGGAACACAAGAGTCTGCTATAGTCAATGCAATTATTGTATTTATTAAAGTAGCCATTGTTGTGTTGTTTATTATTTTAGGTTGGCAGTTTATTCGTCCAGAAAATCATACCCCTTATTTAATTCCTGCCAACCAACCACCAGTGATTGATGCCTCTGGTAAAGTTATTGCAGACTACTCTAGCGTATTCAAACATGGCTGGGGTGGTGTATTAGGTGGCGCGGCTATTGTGTTTTTTGCTTTTATTGGTTTTGATGCAGTATCTACAGCAGCACAAGAAGCAAAAAATCCTAAAAGAGATATGCCAATTGGTATTTTAGGTTCATTAGTGGTATGTACTATTTTATACATTTTATTTGGTCACGTATTAACAGGCGTAGCGCCATGGACCGATTTCGTGGATCCTTTAAAAGGTCGTGAAGCTTCTGTTGCTTATGCAATATCAACTTATATGACAGGCTATGGCTGGTTAGCCACTGCAGTAACAGTCGCTATTTTAGCAGGATTTAGTTCTGTTATTTTAGTAATGTTAATGGGTCAATCACGCGTATTCTATTCAATGGCCAATGACGGATTACTTCCAAAAGTATTCTCTGATTTACATCCTAAGTTTAGAACGCCGTATAAATCTAACTGGATCTTATTTATTTTCGTTGGAGGATTTGCCGCATTCGTACCAGGTAATGTAGCAGGTGATTTAACCTCTTTTGGTACGCTATTTGCCTTCGTACTAGTGAGTTTAGGTATTTGGATATTAAGACGTAAATCACCAGATATGGATCGTCCATTTAAAACTCCATTCGTGCCAGTAGTTCCCATTTTAGGAGCGGTTATCTGCTTAGCGATGATCTTTGCCTTAGATGCGCAAACATTGAAAGTAGCCTTCGCATGGATGGCGCTGGGCCTAGCGGTTTACTTCATTTATAGTCGTAAACATAGTAAATTGAATGATTAATTTTATTTCAGCATAAATTAGAAAAGTCCTCTCGATTACTCGGGGGGACTTTTTTTTCTTATTTTTGCAACTCTTAATACATACAACTATGGGAAGGATATTTGAAGTTAGAAAAGCCACGATGTTCAAAAGATTTGATCGTATGGCAAAGCAGTTTACCCGCATTGGTAAAGAAATAGTCATTGCTGTAAAAGCAAGTGGCCCTAACCCAGATGATAACCCTGCCTTAAGAAGATGTTACCAGAATGCAAGAAGTGTGGGTATGCCCAAGGATCGTGTGGAAGCGGCTATTAAAAGAGCCATGGGAAAAGATACTAGTAACTATGAGGAAATTTTATACGAAGGCTATGCCCCACATGGTGTGGCTTTATTAGTAGAAACTGCTACCGACAATCATGTAAGAACTGTAGCCAATGTAAAAAGTCATTTTAATAAAGGACAAGGCAATTTAGGTAATTCAGGAAGTGTAAGTTTTCAATTTAAAAAAATGGGTGTGTTTAATTTAAAACCAGATGGTTTAAATATGGACGACCTTGAATTAGATTTAATTGATCACGGCCTAGATGAATTAGGAGAAAGTAATGATGATAATGGAAATGCAATTATTGTAATTCGTTGCGCCTTCACCGACTTTGGAAACTTACAAAAAGCTTTAGAAGATAAAAATATTCAACCCATTAGTGCAGAACTAGAGTGGATTCCTACTACCACCGTACCTGTAACGGATGAGCAAGCAGAAGATATTAGTAAATTAATTGAACGCTTGGAAGAAGATGAAGATGTAAACAAAGTATTCCATAATATGGGGTAGGTAGATTTACGTCACTTTTTATTTTTAAAATCAAAAAAGTGACGTAAATCCCTCTTATGATTTTTTTCAAAAAATTATAAATTTTTCGAAATTCTATGCGAATTATACATACCCTATTATTAGCAGGCTTTCTTTTACCAATAATAAAAGATACTATCCAATTGAAGCCCAACTATTATAGTCTTAGTGCAGATTTAAAATTGGCGCCCAATTACTATACCTCCAAAACAGGATTTTTTTGCAACACAGAAAGGTTATTGGAAAAAAGAACAAAGCTAGCTGTAAAATTTAGATTGGGATCGGTAGAACAAACGCAGAAATTAGAAGGCTATAATTTATCTAAAAACACGCAGTATTAGATTAGATTTTCTTAGTATCAATAGCTTAGTCTAAGCTACTCACTCATCATTTCATTGATGATATTTATAATTTCCTCTGTATTCGGTTTAGAGAAATAATCTCCATCGCTACCAAAAGCAGGACGATGCGCTTTTGAACTGAGTGTGCGCGCAGCAACATCTAAACACCGGTAACCTCCGTGCTTTTCAATGACCTGTTGGTACATATAAGCACTTGCACCACCTGGCACATCTTCATCTACAAATAAAATTCTATTGGTTTTCTTTAAAGAAGCCACTATTTGATGGTTGATATCAAAGGGTAATAAAGTTTGTACATCTATTATTTCACAATCAATGCCCATAGTTAATAATCTAGCAGCAGCGTCTTCCACAATTCTTAAAGTGGAACCATAAGATACAATAGTTACGTCCTCCCCTGCTTTTAAAATTTCAGGTTTGCCTAAGGGCACTGTGAATGCAGTAATATTCGAAGGCATTTTTTCTTTTAAACGGTAGCCATTCAAACATTCAATTAATAAAGCAGGGTCATTGCCTTTTAATAAGGTATTATACATACCCACTGCTTGCACCATATTTCTTGGCACACAAACAAACATGCCTCTTAAAGCATTTACAATAACACCCATGGGTGAACCACTGTGAAATATACCTTCTAAACGGTGTCCTCTGGTTCTAATAATCACGGGACTACTTTGTATTCCATTGCTACGATAATGAATAGTGGCAATGTCATCACTCAATGTTTGAAGCCCATATAATAAATAATCCAAATACTGTATTTCAGCAATAGGCCTTAAACCACGAAGTGCCATACCATGGGCCTGTCCCATTATAGATTGTTCTCTGATGCCTGTATCAAAAATTCTATCAATGCCATGTTTATTTTGAAGACCCGCAAAACCTTGATTCACATCTCCAATTCCACCCAGGTCTTCTCCAAAAGCATACACCTTAGGGTTTTCTTCAAATAATTTATCAAAATAATGATTCAAGACTTCATAGCCATTGATTGTTTGCGCTTCAGTTACATATTCGGCGTCCACCACAGATACATTCAATGCGCTCTTAGGCCCTTCGTTGTATAAATGCTTACTATAAAAAGGGGCTTCTGCCTCATTGTATTTTGCTAAAAAAGATTGTATTGCAGCCGCATTACTATGCGTTGGAATTTTTTCCAGTATTAAATTGACAGTTCTAAAAATATCTCTTTTTAATGGCTCTTTACTTTGTACTAATTCTTGTAATAAACTATTCGCAACATGTAAATCCGATTCGCTTAAACCTTGATGCACTAATGCAACTGCTTCTTTAATTTTTTCTTTAATAGGTAAAATATACTTTTCCCAGGCAGCTAATTTATCGGCACGCACTAATTGCTTTGCATCATTTTCTACTTCTTGCAATACTTCATCGGTAGCTAGTTCGTTGGCAATTAGCCATTCTCTCATTTGCTTATTGCAATCCCAGTTTCTTTCCCATTCTAATCTTTCTAGAGGCTTGTATCTTTCATGACTACCACTGGTAGAATGACCTTGCGGCTGCGTTAATTCTTGCACATGAAATACAACAGGGGTATGTGTCTCTCTTGTATAGCGAATACCTTCTTCAAAAGTTTCACATAAGGCAGCATAGTCCCAGCCCTTCACTGTATATATTTTTATACCGTTGGTATTTTTTTCTTTTTGAAAACCTTTCAATACTTCAGAAATAGAACCCTTGGTAGTTTGCAAAGCAATAGGTACAGAAATACCATAACCATCATCATACACAAAAACAGCTAAGGGCACTTGTAAAACACCTGCTGCATTTATAGCTTCCCAAAAATGTCCTTCAGAAGTACTAGCATCACCAATGGTACAAAAACAAACTTCATTACCATTATTACTTAAATGTTGAAAGGCCTCTTTGTTTTTTGCATTTCTAAAACAATTAGAAGCAAAAGCCAAGCCTAGGCCACGCATCATTTGTCCTGCAGTAGGTGCAATATCTGCAGATACATTATAGCTTTGTGTTAATTCATTCCAATCCCCCTTTTCATTTACAAAGGCTGTAGCGAAATGCGCGTTCATATTTTTACCGCCACTAAAGGGGTCGTTATAAACATCAGAATATAATTGTGAAAAATAGTTTTCGACATTGGCTACCCCAAGCGCAAACATAAATGTTTGATCTCTGTAATAACCGCTTCTAAAATCGCCTTTTTGAAAAAATTTAGAAAGTGCAATTTGTGCAACTTCTTTGCCATCTCCGAAAATGCCAAACTTGGCCTTGCCTGTTAAGACTTCTCTTCTTCCCAATAAGCTTACTTCCCTACTCATTATGGCCAATTTATAGTCGGCGATAACGGAGTTCCGAAATGCCTCAAAAGAGAGCATGTCTTGGGCAGATACAGCTTCAAGGGTGGATTCCATACGACAAAAATAGGGGTCAGAATGCATAAAAAGTACATTCAGAACTAAAATCACCTAATTAGTGAAAATTCAATAAATTCGTAAGGCTATTTGGGCCAAAAAGCTGTAAAAATCAAACAAATAATTACCCTAAAACGATACCCTATGAAAACCAGATTACTCATTCTAAGTTTACTATTTGCAGCCACTAGTTTTGGGCAATCAACCATCAAGTTCAATCAAACTAGCTATAATTATGGCAAAATAAAAAAGGGGATACACAAGTCGGTTATTTTCAGCTATACCAATGCATCTGCGAAACCAGCCGTGATAGAATTTGCCACAGCAGAATGCGGATGTACTCAACCAGAGTATAATCAAAGCCCTGTTTTGAAAGGACAGAAAGGAACCCTTAAAGTAACCTATACCGCACCTAATGAAGGTCTGTTTAAAAAAAGAGTCTCCGTTAAATTTGCAGGTGAAAAAGCAGTAACTGAATTAGTGATTGAAGGAGAAGTAGTTCAATAAGTAAATAAATATCTAAAAAGAATACTATTATACATTAAATAGTAATTTTTCTTTTTCTGGCAACTACTTCCCACTGGTCCACTAGTTTATTATCATTTATAATAAGGGCTGTATCATATAAAGCCACAGTAGGGCATATATGTACAGGCACTCCATACCAAACATCTCCTACTTTATACTTATAGGCGTCTTGTACTTTTACCACTAAATGCTCCTCGCTTTGACCCACAGGTTTAGCATCAGGTGCATTTAAAAAATGTACTCTTGGCATTGGATTCTCTGCTGCCACTGCTTTATGACCTAAATCGGTAGAAAGTGTATGCTCATCAATTATAGAAATAACTCTTGTAACCACTAATGCTGCAAATTCAAATGGTAAATCGGGGAAAAGATTTTTATAGCCCCAATCCCAAAAAACAAAAGTACCTGGACTTACTTGAATATCTTTTCTTTTAATATGCGCTGAAAAAGAACAAGAGCCGGCTACAATAAGCTCTAATTTACTAGAAGTAGTGGCTTCAATATTTTTTCTAAGTTGGTCCGCACTTTCAAATGCAGCATCGGCTTGCGCGTTTCTAGTACTTATATTGGTTTCTCTAATATGCCCATCGTAACAATGCAGCCCTATGATTTTAATGTTAGAAAGAGATGCAGCTTCTTTAAATAATGTGGTGGCTTTATCTGCTATAATACCGGAACGGTTCATGCCAATATTTATATCCATATAAACATCTATTTTCAAACCTTCTTCTCCAAATAATTTTGAAATCGAAGTTGCTGTTTCAATATTATCTATTATGCAGGAAAATTTTGTTCCAGGAAAACTTTTAACTAGCGTAACTAGCCTGTTTAATTTAGGGCCCATTAACTGGTGCGCAATTAATACATTATGCGCTTTCAATAGACCCAACATTTCTGCTTCTGCAATAGTGGCACACTTGTAATGACGAATACCTTCATCCATCATCATTTGACATACTTCGGCAATCTTATTGGTTTTTACATGGGGTCTTAACTGGTCTACATTCCCCCCTACCATTTTAATAAGACTATCAATATTCTCTTTGGCTCTTGATGCATACACAATTAAGGAAGGAGAATCTATTTTTTCTATTGTATCTATTTCGTACCAATGCATAAATACTATTTTAATTTAGTTCAAACATCGCTTCAATTTCTACTGGAATATTTCGAGGAAGTGAGCCCATACCTACCGCACTTCTTACACCCACTCCATTATCTGGCCCCCAAATAGCAGCAAATAATTCACTGCAACCATTAATAATATAAGGATGTTGTTCAAAATCGCTGGTGCAGCTTACCATGCCTAATACTTTTATAACTCTTTTGATTTTATCAAGTGAACCTAAGTTTGCTTTTATAGTGGCTACAATGGCGAGTCCTACTTGTCTTGCAGCTAGCTTTCCTTCTTCCATGGTCATATTATCGCCCACTCTTCCAATAATTTGTGTGCCATTTTCATTAAATGGGCCATGTCCAGAAACATAACAATAACTACCATTGACTAATAAAGGCTTGTATACACCTTGTGGTTTTGGCGCTGGTGGTAAAACCAATCCTAATTTGGCAAAATTTTCTTCTGGAGTACTCATAATTGTATTTTTTAATTAAATAAAATAGTTTAAAATAAAAACACCTGCTAAGCCTGCCACAGAAACAATCGTTTCCATAGTGCTCCAAGTTATTAAAGTTTCTTTGACCGTTAGGTTAAAGTATTCTTTAAACATCCAAAAACCTGGATCATTTACATGGGAGAAAAAAACACTACCCGCCCCTGTGGCAAGTACCATTAAACATGGATTCACTCCACTACTAGCAATTAAAGGCGCTACAATACCCGCTGTGGTTAAACCCGCCACAGTAGCAGAGCCAATACTTACTCTTAATATAGCTGCAATAAACCAGGCTAAAAATAAAGGATGTAAGGATAAATTCGTCAATGGCTTTATAAGTTCAATGCTCATACCTGTATCTAATAATATTTGTTTCAAAGCCCCTGCCCCTGCAATAATAAGTAGAATGCTAGATACTTCTTTCACCGAATCCCCAATGGGGCCCATCATATTTTTAATAGTTTTACCTTGCGCTATACCTAATGTATATAATGAAATTAAAAAAGAGATAAGCATGGCCACTGAGGGGTCGCCAATAATATGTATTATTTGGGTGGCTGTATTTTTCTCTGTTAGCGTTAAGCTAATAATAGTATCTAAGCCAATTAATAGAACGGGTAAGAAAGCAGCCATTAAACTAGCGCCCATACTAGGCGACTCCTCATCTGCAATAGCTGCACTTGAAAAAATAGCCAAAGGCTTGGTAGTATAATTTTTTAGAGTAACAGAAAAAATGGGGCCCGCAATGATAATAGTAGGAATAGCAATAATGACTCCATAAAAAAGTGTAAGGCCAATATTGGCATTAAATTGTTCTGCCAAAGCAACAGGAGATGGATGGGGTGGTAAAAAACCATGCGTAACAGATAATGCCGCTAAGGTAGGCAGGCCTAAATACACTGCAGGTAAATTATATCTTGCAGCAACTGTTATGACTAATGGAACTAATAAAACAAAGCCTACTCCGTAAAACAAAGGAATGCCTACAATAAATGCTGTGAGTACCAAGGCCCACTGAATATATTTTGTGCCAAATAATTGAATTAAACCACTTGCAATTTTATTCGCAGCTCCACTATCTGCAATTAATTTTCCTAGCATAGCTCCCACACATAAAATAATCATTAACGATCCCACCACATCACCAATACCTTTTTGAATAGAACTCATTAAAGGGCTAATACCCATACCTTTTACTAAGCCCGTAATAATACATACAATTAAAAAAGAAATAAATGGATGTAGTTTAACTATAGTAATAAGTATTACTAGAGAAAAAACTGCGAATAATAGCAATAAAAGTGTCATGAGTTAGTTATAACTTATCTCGAATGCAGAAAAGACTATTTTTTAAAGTGTTTTTATCATTACATTTTTAAAGTAAATAGGCGCCCCTGCATGCTTGCCCTGCAACCCTATGTATCCATGTAAACCCAAAGTAGACATAGGATTAGACAA
The DNA here is from genome assembly GCA_040380795.1 of Sediminibacterium sp. Lineage (GTDB taxonomy): Bacteria > Bacteroidota > Bacteroidia > Chitinophagales > Chitinophagaceae > Sediminibacterium. Next base: position 33,370 of record JBEIIN010000001.1, read on the forward strand.
CCAAGACGGTATTTTTGTACCATCTGGATTTATTGTACTAGAAGTATAATCGTCCATATTACATTCATTCACTAATGTACCATTCAATTCTATTTTAATATTTTTATCAATACATGTAATGGTATAATGATTCCACTCACCTGGTCTTTTTAATCTTTTATTAGTAGCAGGCTTATGTCCGAAAACGGCGCCACATTGCCAGCTAGGATCGGCCTTACTCCACGGTGCAGAATAATCATCGGCAATTTGTATTTCCACTGAATGTGGTATCCATTCTTTTATTTCTGTGGCGTGCACTATCACACCACTATTCGTTCCGTCGGCAGTTTGAAAATCTAAATCTAAAATAAAATTATCGTACATGTCTTTGCTCCAGATAGCTTCGTCTTTCGAGGCAGTTAATACCCCACTTGAATCCTTCCAAATAGTTGGATCAAATTGAGCAGACTCTAAGTTTTTTCCAAATAAACTTTTCCAACCTTTTTTATTTGTGTTGGGATAATTTGTTTGAGAAAATGATTGATTAGCAGAGAAGCAGCAAGCTGCAAGTAAAATGTAAATAAATACTTTCATAAATTAAAAATTTATTGAATTTACAACAAATTTTAATACGAAAAATTGATAAATTAGGGAACCAATTTAATAAAACTATTTTATAGAACTCATGCCTCCGTCAATAGATAAAATTTGACCTGTCACCCAGCTAGACTTATCAGTTAATAAAAATTCTACCGCATTGGCAATATCCAATGGTGTTCCTACTCTTTTAAGGGGATGCCTTTGCGCGTTGGCATCCATTTTTTGTTCCGAATTCAACAAACTAGCCGCTAGTGGCGTATTGGTTAAAGAAGGTGCAATGCAGTTTACTCGAATAGTGGGTGCTAACTCAGCAGCCAAAGCCTTGGTTAAACCCTCAATGGCTCCTTTAGAACTTGCCACTAATGAATGAAAATTTAACCCTAATTGAACAGCTACTGTTGAAAACAAAACAATAGACCCATTTTTACTTTCTTTTAATTTTAGTAGGGCTGCTTGAATTACTTTAATAGCGCCTATTACTTGTAAGTTATAATCTTTTATAAAATCATCTGCGGGTATTCGATTGAAGGGTCTAAGGCTAATAGCACCTGGGCAATACACTATACCATCAATGGATGCAGGTAAAAAATCTAAATTGATACTTTCATCCAACACATTTAATGCATGATAATGGACACTACCTACTGATTCCACTACATGTGAATTATATGTTGCATGTACTGTATGGCCTGCCGCCGCTAATTGATTCGTTACTTGTAAACCAATGCCAGAAGAACCTCCTACTACTAAGTATGTTGCCATAGAAATTTAAATTATAATTACTTATTGAAATTTATTATTCAGTATTATTCTTTCCATTCAATAGGAATAGAAATTTCGTTTTTACGTCCAAAGAATTCAAAAGGTGCATTATAGCCTAAGAAATTAAAGCCACCCATAATTTTGATATTTTTCTTATTTAAAAGGGCTACTAATTTATCGGTATGCTCTTTAATTTTTTCATCATTGGCGTATCCACCAAAAGCAATCACAGCCTCATAGCTTTCTTTTGATTCTTTAATTTTTACAGTAGCATCCTTGGGCTTAGGCAAATTGGAAGCATCGTATTTTTCAGGCATGACGAAACTCATGGCTGAGCCATTATCACTCATCTCCATTCTGACAGGAGCTGTCATGGCAATACTTTTACTTTGGTCATTGCCTCCAAAAATATAACCTGCTAATTTTCTGAAGCCGCTACTAGCCACTTGTTTATAATTTGTGCCATTAGATTGAATGGTAGCAAACATCGCTTTGGGATAAAAGCGAATCTCAAAGCCTTCTTCAATTTTAACCAGCCTGTACTTCTGCTTTTCAACTTTAGCAGCCGAAATGGTTCTAAATGATTGAAATACAATAAAAACAAGGGCAAGTCCAATGACTAGGTATACTAATTTCATAATAATATGTTTACTATTAATAATAACATAGAAAGTTCAAAAAGGTTTGAAATTGACTTACCCTGTATAAGCCTATTCTATATACTTCACTACGCGCGTTAATCTTCCATTCGCATTCATGCCCTCTAATACTATTTGTAGTTTCTTGCTAATATCGTTATTGTAAAATTCAAGCCTTACTCTTGGACTTCTTTTATTGGTTAAGACATAGGGGTTCCAATATAAGGTAGTGCGATTATCTGCTTCAAAACTAGCTGTGGGTTTATCATACTCTGGACTAAAAAATTCCTTGAATACTGAATAACCTCCCAGGACCACATTTTCCATTCCTTTACTATTAATATTACCTCCTTTATTCGTGCTGCCTCTTTTGGTATAAATAGCAATCGCTCCTCCACTACCCCCGCTTCCACCAGATGAACCAAAGAAAGGAGGTCTTAGGGCTTTGATAAAGGCGATATCTAAAATATTCATACTCTGCACTTGTTGAATAGGTGTAAGCATCTCATTGACAAAAAAATCAGTATTGGATCCTCTCCAAGTGGCAGATGCTTGAGGTCCTACCGCTGAAATAATTAAACCAGCTACTCTTGATTGCAAAAAACTAAGTATATCCATAGATCCTAGCGCTAAGCCATCAGATGATAAATCAAAAGAAGTCCCATCTCTACCTGAAAAAAGTCCTGTTACATATTTTTCTTCCAATAATTGAACAGGCGTTTTAACCCTGGACTTCACTACTACTTCTGACAAAGTAATAGAAGCTAATAATTTTCTTTGCTTTTCTTGTTCTAAAAAAAATAAATTCAGCTTAGCCCTAGCCGTACTATCGGTGGTATAGGCTTGAAAGACTAGTGGGTCTATTTGTATTTTACTTGATGTTGGTTTTATGAATCCATTTTCAAATTGAACCACTGTTCGATTTTCTGATGTTGACTTACCATTTATTGAATAATAAATTCTGGAAGTATCATAGAAGAATACCGATTTATCTTCAAAGCTTCCATCTTTTTCAACGGGCACGAATAACATTTTCTTTGTGCTATCCTTTCCTTGTATAATTACATTTAATAAAATATTTTCAGCAGATTTTGTCAAAGCCCCAGCATATAATTTACCAGTTAGTTTCATTAACTCAGTTTCTCTAGGATAGTGTAAGGTAGGTAAAATGCCTGCCTTCATTTTTGCCCAATCAAACCTGCGCCATCCGTTGGTAAGCATGACTAAATCTAAATGGCCAGTGACAGTATCCGCATCGCTAGTAAAATAATAAGCAGGATTATATACTTTACCTTTAATATCATTACTTAAAAGAAAATCGGAATAAATAGTTTGTTGCTCAGGCATAACAACAGAGGCATCGGTGATAGATATAGACATATTGGTGGCTGCTGTATCCTTTACAATAATTTCAAGCACATTTTTACCTCTTTTATTAATATTGGCAATACCTACATTCAAATTAGCATTAAAC
>JBEIIN010000002.1:0-34516 GCA_040380795.1 Sediminibacterium sp.
CCAATAAAATAATAATTAAAAGATAATATGAAAAAAAATCTCCTGTTTTCAGCACTATTGTCCATAGGGTTCTTACCCCTTTTGGCACAAAAATCAGACACAACAGGCCTAAGCGCTGGCCCTAAAAAAGAAACCCCGTCTAAAACAGGCCCAAAAGCCTTTTCAGATATTATCACCAAGAAAGCCATAAGCCAGAAAGGAGTGTTTAACGTTCATTTTCAAGATGATAAGTACTTTTTTGAAATCCCAGACAACCTTTTAGGCAGGGAGTTAATTGCTGTTACCCGCTTTACGAAAGTGGCAGCAGGTGCCTCTAAATATGGGGGTGAAGTAGCTAATGAGCAAACCCTTCAGTTTGAAAAAGGCCCAGGCAACAGAATTTTCATGCGTGTGGTCACCTTAATTAATAGGGCCGATTCTACCCAAACTATTGCCAAGGCGGTTAAAAACTCCAATTTGGACCCCATTGTAGCTGCTTTTGATATTAAAGCCTACGGCAAGGACTCTAGTAGTTCCGTAATTGAAGTAACCGATTTTTTCAAAGGCGATAACCAAGCCGTAAGCTTGAGTAGTTCCTCTAAAAGAACCTTTAGCCTATCTGGATTAGCTTCTGATAGATCCTATATAGAAAGTATTAAAACCTATCCTACTAATATTGAAGTAAAAACTGTAAAAACCTATTCGGCAAATGCTGGTGGGGCTGGTCCAATGGTTGGACCTGGTGGGCCTGGTATTCCCGCTGCACAAAATGCAGGGGCTATTACCTTAGAATTAAACACTTCTATATTATTACTTCCGAAAGTGCCAATGAATAGACGCTTGTTTGATTCAAGAGTAGGTTTTTTCGCTGATAATTTTATTGTTTATTCAGACGATCAACAAAAAGTAGATGAGCAAACTTTTGCTGTTAGATATAGATTAGAGCCTAAGCCAGAAGATATGGAGAAGTATAAGCAAGGTATTTTAGTAGAACCTGCTAAACCAATTATCTATTATATCGATCCTGCTACACCTAAAAAATGGGTGTCTGGTTTAATTCAAGGGGTGAATGATTGGAATGTTGCTTTTGAAAAAGCAGGTTGGAAAAATGCCATTCAAGGAAAAGAGTGGCCTAACGATAGTACCATGAGTTTAGAAGATGCTCGCTTTTCTGTAATACGCTACTTTGCTTCTGATATTGAAAATGCATACGGACCTCAAGTGCATGATCCAAGAAGTGGTGAAATTTTAGAAAGCCATATCGGATGGTATCATAATATTATGAAACTACAACACGATTGGTATATGATTCAAACAGGCGCCGTCGATCCTACAGCCAGAAAAATGAAATTGGATGATAGCTTAATGAATAAACTAGTTCGTTTTGTTTCTTCTCATGAAGTGGGTCACACATTAGGGCTTAGACATAATATGGGTAGTAGTAGTAAAACGCCGGTAGAAAAATTAAGAGATAAAGAATGGTTAGCTAAAAATGGGCATACCGCTTCTATTATGGACTATGCACGTTTTAATTATGTTGCACAACCAGAAGATAGTATTGCACAACATGAATTATTTCCACATGTAGGCGCTTATGATAAATGGGCCATACAATGGGGTTATACCTATACAGGACTAAGTGATGTAGAAGCAGATAAAAAACTAAATAATAAATGGATCGTTGAGAACTTAAAAAATAATCCGCGTTTATGGTTTGGTGGAGAAGGACGTGGCGATGATCCGCGTGCACAAACGGAAGACCTAAGCGATAATGCAGTGGTGGCAGGCGAATACGGCATTAAGAATTTAAAAAGAATTTTAGCCAACTTGCCCGCTTGGACAAAAGAAGAAGCAGATAAATACGAGAACTTAGCTGATATGTATTTACAGTTGTCGGGTCAATTTAGTAGATACATGGGACATGTTGCTAAAAATATTGGCGGTGTCTATGAAACATTTAAAAGTGTAGAAGAGCCAGGTGATGTGTATACAGCTACGCCGGTGGCGATGCAAAAAGCTGCGATGACTTTCTTACAAGCTCAATTATTCACGACGCCTAAATGGTTATTAGATTATTCTATTTTAAATAAAATAAATAGCCCTGCCGCGAATGAGCGTGTTCAAAATATTCAAACCAATATTTTAAAAAGCTTACTAGACAAAGGTCGTTTACTTCGATTAAACAATTCTTATACGCGTTTTGGTAATACTAGCTATGCATTACATGATATGATGGAAGATACTAGAAAAGGATTATTTAGTGAATTGACTACTCAAAAGGCAACAGATGTATTTAGAAGAAATTTACAAAAGACCTATGTAGGCCAATTAGAAGATTTAATCAATCCTCCTACAATGAGCTTAAGTGCAGCGACTCCTTTTAGAGCCGCTCCTGTTGATATTGAAAATACAGATGTAGTATCTGAAGCTAAGGCACAATTGAAAAAACTAGCTACTGCTTTGAAAGCTAGCACGAATGCTGATGCAGCTACACAAAATCATTATGTTGATTTACAAGACAGAATTAAAAAAGCATTAGATCCTAAATAAGGTATGCTATTGTAACAACTTAAATAATTCATTAAGTTGTTTCTATAAAAAAGCCTCCGATGTATCGGAGGCTTTTTTATACTTATCGAAATATTTTATTCAAAAACTACTCATACCTAAGTGCATCAATGGGGTTTAAGGCAGCGGCTTTCATGGCTGGATAAATACCAGCAACAAGTCCCACCACTGTACAAATAACAATGCCTATGATTACCCAGATCCAAGGCACCACAAATCCGGTACCTAAAACAAGACTAAATATATTGCCCACCAAAACGCCTAAAATAATACCGAAGATGGCGCCTAAAATACTAATTAAAATACTTTCAAATAAAAATTGACGACGTACATCTTTTCTTTTACCGCCAATAGCTTTTATCAATCCTACTTCTCTGGTTCTTTCACTCACCGCCACTAGCATAATATTCATAAGGCCAATAGCTGCTCCAATTAAAGTAATCATACCAATAGCACCAGCTGCTCCACTAATACCCGCTAAAAAGCCAATAAACATAGATGCAAATTTATCGCTCTTATCAATTACAAAATTATCCAACTCAGAAGGAATTAATCTTCTTGCTTTTCTCATTTGATCGGTAGTCTCTCCAATGGCAGGTTCTAATTCAGCCACATTATTCACCATCACACCCAATGAATAAGAAGCACTTCCCTGGTACTGTCTTACATTTTTTAAGGAAGAAATAACCACATCGTCTTGACGCAGCATGGCACTAGACCCCTTTGATTTCAATAAGCCAATTACTCGATAAGGTTTGCCTTGTAATAAAATAATCTTATCAATAGATTTTTCTGGTCGGCCTGGAAATAATTTAGTGGCTACATTAGACCCTATGATACAAACATTACGGCCACTGGTAATATCTACATTATTAAAGTTTCTTCCTTGTGTTAATGAATACCCATTCACTGCAAGATAGTTTTCATCGCCCCCCATTAAAGAAATTTGTGGATTGGTTTTTCTATTCTTATAATGTAGTTCATTGTTTCCTCCCATTCTTCTAGAAATACTTACAGCCGCTCTATTAAATCCAAAATTTTCTTTGAAATAAGTGGCTTCTTCTATTTTTATAGGCTTGCCTAAATTCGATTTTTTTTCTTTTGCACCTCTTTTAGATTTAGAAAACTCATCCCCATCATTAGGGCCACCTATTCTTGCATTCATTTCTTTATATCTTACCACAAAAGCATTCGCCCCCATAAAAGAAAAGTTTTCTTTTAAACTTTGGTTCATCGCAGAAATGGCGGTGATAATTCCAATAAGGGCCATAATACCAAAAGCAATAATAGCCACCGTAATACCGGTTCTTAGTTTATTACTTTTTACAGTACGCCAAGCGAGTACAAAAGAGTCCTGAATAGTCATGCTACTATTTTTATGAAACTTAAAGGTAGCACAGATTCGACAATATGGCCTTATTAGGCGCTATAAAATGAAGAACGGCTAAAAGTAAAGATAATTGAATACTACAGAAGGAAATACACCTAGGATGAGTAGCAAAATGGCTATTAATAAAAGCGCATAAGTATATTTCTTAGGCACTTCATGCATCGTAGGCTCCCCGCTGACAAAATACATGGCTTGCACTAATTTGAAATAATAGAATACGCTTACGGCTGCAAATAATATAGCAATAATAATTAACCAAAGACCCGCCCCTGCGGCATATAAAGCATTGAGCATATAATACTTAGCAAAGAAACCACCCGTTAAAGGAATACCTGCTAAAGAGAATAAGAATATGGTGGTGACAAAGGCTAATAATGGATTTGCTTTGGCCAAGCCATTAAAGGCTTCAAAACTATTTTCTTTCATTTTAATTAAGACACCAAAAACACCAATAGTGGCTAAAGAATAAACGACAGCATATAAAATAATACCCTCATTGGCGTAAATAGATTTTCCATATAAAGCAAATAACATAAATCCCGCCTGTGCGATACTTGAGTAAGCCAACATTCTTTTTACACTTCTTTGAAAAACGGCTACAATATTACCCACTAGTAAAGTAGATATGATCACAAAACTTAGAACTAATTCCCATGTATAGCCGAGGGCTTTCGACTGGCTATTGAAAATGGTAATGAAGGCAATAAAGCCTGCGGCCTTTACAATGGTGGCCATAAAAGAAGTAAATACTGTAGGCGCACCATCGTATACATCTGGCGTCCAAAAATGAAAAGGCGCTGCAGATACTTTAAAATTCATGGCGGCAAATACAAGTAATAATCCCGCCGACAATATCATTTGCTCCTTTGGCAGACCATCAGATGGTCTCAAAACAGGCTCCACTAAATGAAAACTACCCGTAGCTCCATATATAAATGTAATGCCTAACAACAATATACCTGTAGAAAAAGAGCCCATTAAAAAATACTTTAGAGCAGCTTCATTACTAAATAAATTTTTCTTGTCCGCTCCTGTTAAAATATATAAAGGGATAGATAAAATTTCAATACCAATAAACAACATTAATAAATTATCAAAAGAAGTTAAAATACTAGCCCCGCATAAAATAAAGAAAAACAATGCATAAAAATCGGCAGCTTGATTATCAAATTTGGCAATCTCTTCGCCGTTCAGCCATATATAAATGAATGTAATAATGAAAAATAAAGTATTGACATATAAACCAAAGCGCGTAAATGCGAGCATGCCCTTGGTATCAAAATCAATAGCGTACCATCCATTCATTTGGGCCAAATTACTTAGTATCAAGACAAATAATCCTACTAAAGCAATAGTATGTTGCGTTTTTTGAGTTTTAATGCCCCATGAACAAAACATCATGATGACACCTAAAAGCGTAGAAACAATAATTGCATTCATTACTAATTCGTTTTATTATTTGGCTAATAATTTTTCTAAAGTATCGGCCGTTAAAGTAAATAAAGGTTGCGGATAAACACCGGTAACAAAAACAATGATCAATAAAATAATCAATACCGCCTGCGCTGCTTTATTAGGCGCTGGCATATTATTTATTTTTTCACTTATTTCTCCGTAAGCCACTTTTTGTACCATATTCAAAGTATAAATAGCCGCTAAAACAATACTTATACCTGCAAAGGCTGCTATCCATGGATTTAAAATAAATAAGCCATTGAACATTAAAAATTCACCTACAAAGGCATTGGTTAGAGGCATGGCAATATTGGCTAAGGCAAAACCTACTAATAAAATAGCGAGTGTAGGTTGCTTCTTTGCAAGCCCTCCCATTTGTTGCATCGATCTTGTTCCAGTTTGTTGCTCTAATATGTCGGCAATGATCCATAATCCTAATACATTAATACCATGTGAAAATAATTGTATTAAAGCACCTTGTATAGCCATACCCGTAACAGTAAAAATGGCTGCATTCATTAAACCTATATGTGCAATAGAAGAATAAGCAATTAATCTTTTGATATCGTCTTGGCGAATGGCAATAAAAGAGGCATATAAAATACCTAGTACCGATAATAACACAACTACATTGGTATGCGCTGCAAAGGCCACTGGAAATAAAGGTAGTAGCCATCTTAAGATTCCATACAAGCCCATTTTCACCATTACAGCACTCATCACCATGGTGACTGGAGTAGGTGATTGCTCATAGGCATCTGGTTGCCATGTATGTAAAGGAAAGATGGGCATTTTTATAGCAAAGGCTATAAAAAATAATGCGAAGGCCGTAATTTTTTGCCCACCAGTTAAGTTGGCATGTATAAAGGCTTGAATGGAAAAACTATGTTCTGCTGTATGTGCATTTAAAAATAAAATGCCAATGAGCATAAACAAAGAACCTAGAAAAGTATAGATGAAAAATTTAAAAGTAATAGCAATGCGTTTTTCCCCGCCCCAAATAGAACATAAAAAGTAGACAGGAATAAGCGCCAATTCCCAGAAAAAATAAAATAGTAGTGCATCTCCCGCTAAAAACACACCCATCAAGCCCGCTTGGGTAAATAATAAAAGAGAGATAAATATATTTTTTTGCTTGTACTCATTTTTAGCACTCGCAATTAAAATGGCTGGTAAACTTATGGCCGCTAATAAAATCAAAATTTTAGCAAGCCCATCTGCCTCTAAGGTAAATCGGCTATTCAAATTGGGCAACCAGGCCATATCAAATGCTTCTACTTTATTGAAAGAAGCAAAAACCGCCAACGCCAATGTTGCCAAACTTGCAGCAATTGCAGTTTGAGAAGCCAATGTATCTTTTTTGATAAACAAAAGTACAATAGCTGTCAAAATTGGAATGAGTAGAAATGAAATTAACATAGTCGTTGCTTATTATGATTGAGTCAATGTATGAATGAATCGTAAAATAGAAATATCATTGAACCAAATTAGAAAAAGGGTAATGATGCCTAATACCATAAACAAAATATAGTAGCCCGCTTGTCCATTTTGTATGAGCCTTACTTTTCTAGCACTAAATTGAACAAGCTTGCCGGTGCCATTAACGGCTCCATCAATCACTTTCTTCTCAATAAATTCTTTTAGAAATAATGCAAATTTATTCAAAGGTTCAATGATAGCTTTTTGATACAACTCATCAATATACCATTTATGATAAAAGAATTTTCCGATAGCAGAACTAGGTTCTTCATCGGTTTGTTTACTATATCTTGATAAAGCTATTAATAAAGCAATTGCTGCAATGGCTACCGACACACCCATTAATATCCATTCAGTAGGGACAGACAAACCAGTTTCATGAGGTGTGCTTACAATACTACTTAGTTGACCACTTAGCCAATGATGGCCTCCCATAATATGTGGAATACCAATAGCTCCACCCAGCGCACTTAGTATAGCTAATACGATTAAGGGTAAGGTCATCGCCAAGGGGCTTTCATGTAAATGCGCTTCTTGTTCATTGCTACCTCTAAACTTTCCTAAAAAAGTAGTGGCATATAAACGAAACATATAAAAAGCAGTCATTGCTGCACCCACTAAACCTAAGACCCAATAAATTTTATTTTTTTCAAAAGCAGCTGCTAGTATTTCATCTTTAGAAAAGAAACCACTAAATGGAGGTACACCCGCAATGGCAATACAACCTATTAAAAAGGTAATATGTGTAATGGGTAGTTTCGATTTCAAGCCACCCATTTTTCTAATATCTTGCTCATGATGCATAGCATGAATCACAGAACCTGCTCCTAAGAATAATAAAGCTTTAAAAAAGGCATGGGTAATGACATGAAAAACGGCGCCAGAATATGCTCCAACGCCTAATCCTAAAAACATATACCCTAATTGACTCACTGTGGAGTAAGCCAATACTTTTTTAATATCGTTTTGTTTAATAGCAATAGTGGCTGCTAATAAAGCAGTACTAATTCCAATAATTGCTACTATATTTTGTGTGATCTCGCTATGGCTAAATAAAATATTACTTCTTGTAATCATGTAAATACCAGCAGTTACCATGGTGGCCGCATGTATTAAAGCAGATACAGGTGTAGGACCCGCCATCGCATCTGGTAGCCAAGTAAATAAAGGTATTTGTGCACTCTTACCCATGGCACCTACAAATAATAATAAAGTAATGCCAGTGATATCTGCACTAGATAATTTCGCTAAACTTTCGGCCGTTAATACTTCGCTATAACTTACTGTGCCTAATTTAGCGATTAACCAAAATATAGCTAATAAAAATCCTAAGTCCCCTATACGGTTCATGATAAAGGCTTTCTTCGCAGCGTAATTATAATTACCATTCGAAAACCAATAGCCAATTAATAAATAAGAACATAGGCCCACTCCCTCCCAACCCATGAACATAATAATATAGTTATCTCCTAAGACTAATAATAGCATGGAGAAAATGAATAAATTTAAATAAGCAAAATACCTAGCATAATGTGGTGCCGACTCTTCCTGCATATAAGCAGTAGAATACAAATGTATTAAGGAGCCCACCCCGGTAATCACTAATAAAAATAAAGAAGACAATGCATCTACTTTAAAATCGAAAGGAATAGTCAAACTAGCTGTATGTATGAAATCAAAATAATGCACCGTAACCGCCCCATAGGTTTGAACATGTAAAAAAGCAAAGATGCTTGCTATAAAGGAAGCCACAATATATCCAGTAGCCTTATAAGCAATCACTTTTTTGCTCCAGTAATTTCTACCTAGCCCGTTGAACAAGAATCCTGCTAAAGGCCATAGTATAATAAATCCAATGATTACTTTCATGCGAAAAGAATTAGTTCTTTAATCTATTTAAGAAATTAATGTCTATAGAATGGGTATTGCGATAAATCATGACTATAATAGCAAGTCCAATACTTACTTCAGCAGCAGCCACTACCATGATAAAAAATACAAATATTTGTGCATCAATACCCGCCGTGGTAGTAGGTGATAATGCCTGAGCCGAAGCATAATTCATTTTTGAAAAGGCCACTAAAAGCATATTTACGGCATTGAGCATAAGTTCAATACACATAAAAACAATAATCGCATTGCGACGTGTTAATACCCCTATGACGCCAATGCTAAATAGCGTTAAACATAAAAAGATATAATATTCTATAGGCATCTTACAAAAATTTATTTTTTACCAATGATTACAGCGCCCACCATCGCGCTTAAAAAAAGTACACTGCTTATTTCAAAAGGCACTACAAAGTCGGTAAACAATGCTTGGCCTAATGGATGAATAAGTCCTATGCTTCCGTCTTTCAATAAAACATCTCTTCCTTGGAAAGAAGTATTTTGTTTTACAAGTGCAATTAATAAGGTTAAAAAACTACCTCCCGCAATTACACCCGTTAATTTTACCCATAATTGTTTTTGCGGCTCTTTGTCCTTTTTTACATTCATAAGCATCATCACAAATAAGAACAAGACCATGATCGCCCCTGCATATACAATAATATTAACGATGGCTAAAAATTGCGCATTTAATAAAATATAGTGTCCTGAAATAGCAAAAAATACTAGAATTAACCAAAGCACACTGTGTATCGGATTTTTGCTTATTAATACCATTACCGCACTTATAATAGCCAAGGCAGATAAAGCGTAAAATAAAATTTCTAGTGTATTCATAATTATTTAAGCTTCTACTCCTTTTGCTTTAGCCAATGCTGTTGCGTTGGTTAAAGTATTAGGAATTAATAAATCGTTCTTGTCATAAATAAAACCTTTGCGTGTATAATTAGCGGGTGCAAAAGTTTCACTTAAATAAATAGCGTCTTTTGGACAAGCTTCTTCGCATAGTCCGCAAAAAATACAACGCAACATATTGATTTCGTATTTAGCAGCGTATTTTTCTTCTTTGTATAAATGCTCTTCTCCTTCTTGTCTCTCCGCTGCCTCCATGGTAATGGCTTCTGCAGGGCAAGCTACTGCACATAAACCACAGGCAGTACAATTTTCACGACCTTCTTCATCTCTATTCAATACATGTAAGCCTCTAAACACAGGACTAAACTCTCTTTTTTGTTCAGGGTATCTTACCGTAGGTTGTTTTTTAAACATGTGACTAAAAGTGATCACCATGCCTTTAATAATATTAATCAAATACAAACGCTCCCAGATTGTCATCGGTGAGCGGTTTACTGCGATTGATTTATTGGTTAATGCTTGCATGTTATATTCGTACCTTTTTTTAAATTATAATTTTGATAAAATGAGTGCGCCAGTAATTAACATATTCAATAAAGCCAGCGGTATCATTTTTTTCCAACCTAAATTCATTAATTGATCATATCTAAATCTTGGGATGGTCCAGCGAATCCACATAAATAAGAAAACAAATAATACAATTTTAATAAGCAAGGTACCTACTCCAATAATGGCTGCTATATTGGGTGCCACAGTGCTTTCATCAAAGAAAGGCAAATCATAGCCTCCAAAATACATTGAGGCCATAATAGCACTACTCATAATCATATTCACATATTCCGCAAATAAATAGAATCCTAATTTCATGGAAGAATACTCTTGGTGATAACCAAAGTTTAATTCATTCTCTGCTTCTGGTAAATCGAAGGGGGTACGATTACATTCTGCCATCGCACAAATAAAGAAAATTAAAAAACCCAAGGGCTGATAAACTACATTCCACCAATTTCCTGCTACCTGGTCTGCCACAATTGTTTTTAAACTAAGGCTGCCTGTTGACATTAATAAGGCAATTAAGGCAAGTCCCATCGCAATTTCATAACTAATAGCTTGAGAAGCTGCTCTTAAGGCAGACATCAAAGAAAATTTATTATTAGAAGCCCAACCTCCAATCATAATACCATAAACACCCATACTCACTACTGCAAAAACATACAATAAAGCAATATTAATATCAGCCACTTGTAATTCAATCGTTCTTCCGAATAAATGTATTTCAGTGCCCCATGGTATCACAGCAGAAGTCATCAAACTTGCTGTCATCGCTAAGCCTGGGCCTAAAATAAATAACCACTTACTAGCAGAAGTAGGAATAATTTCTTCTTTCATAATTAATTTCAAACCATCCGCTAGGGGTTGTAACAAACCAAAAGGACCTGCTCTATTCGGACCTGGTCGGTCTTGTAAGATGGCAGCTACTTTTCTTTCACCAAAAGTGGTATATAAAGTAATCAATAAGGTGGTAAGCACAATAATGACAATCAAAATTAATTTCTCAATAATTATAGCCCAATCAAATGCGAGTAGTGTCATACTTTATGTATTAGGCGTTATTAGAATTATTGTTAAAAGTATTTCCATGAGAAGGGCCTTCTGTTTCACTCAAACGAACAGAAGGTAAATTCACTTCGCTTTCGTTATGAATATCCATTAATAAATGCGGCGCTCTGCCGTCATTCACTGCTTTAAATGTTTCTGTGGGTATAGTGGTACCAATATTGCCTGCATAATGCCCTTGCGCAATCACTGATTGTCTGCTTATAGCTCGAGGTCCTTCAATGATCCAATCGTTGGTATGTTTTTTATCAAAACGACAGGTATTACAAATCCATCCTGGCTTACCCTCTGGTGTGTCTTCAATTTCACCCCACTCATCTTTGCGTGCAGTCACTCTAAATACTTCATCTCCTCTATTCCATAAAGTTACACGACCAGAACAAGTTGGACAATCGCGGTGTGCATCCATAGGTTTCAAAAACCAAACTCTATTTTTAAAACGGAATGTTTTATCAGTTAAGGCGCCCACAGGACAAACATCAATTACATTGCCTATGAATTCATTGCCCAAACTTTTTTCAATATGGGTAGCAATTTCTGCATGGTCCCCTCTATCTAAAATTCCGTGTTCTCTTTTGTTTGTTAATTGGTCGGCAATAAATACACAACGGTAACATAAAATACAACGCGTCATATGTAGTTGTATGTGCTTCCCTAAATCGTGTTTTTTAAAACTCCGTCTTTGGAACTCATATCTAGTACCTGCCTTACCGTGTTCAAAACTTAAATCTTGTAAATGACATTCTCCTGCCTGATCACATATAGGACAATCAAGGGGATGATTCAACAATAAAAATTCAACCACACCCGCTCTTGCATCAATTACTTTTTCACTAGTAATATTTTTTACTTCCATGCCATCCATTACCGTGGTTCTACAAGAAGCCACTAATTTCGGCATGGGGCGAGGGTCTTTTTCAGAACCCTTCGATACTTCTACTAAACAAGTACGGCACTTACCACCAGTTCCTTCTAGTTTACTATAATAACACATAGCTGGCGGCGCTACAGCGCCTCCAATTTGACGTGCCGCTTGCAATATAGTAGTGCCCGCTGGTACTTCAATGGTAATGTTGTCTACTGTTACTTTAAATAATGTTTGTTCACTCATAGTTTTACGCAATGTTATGCAGGCACATGGATAGGGTCTGCATAGTGTTGTAAACCAAAATTACTTGTTTGTGATAATGCTCTATTGTTGATATGCCATTCAAATTCGTCACGGAAATGTCTAATAGCGGCTGCTACCGGCCAAGCGGCTGCATCTCCTAAAGGACAAATAGTATTGCCTTCTATTTTTCTTTGAATGTCCCACAATAAATCTATATCGCTTGATTCCCCTTTTCCTAATTCTATTTTTTGTAATATTTTTTCCATCCATCCTGTTCCTTCTCTACAAGGTGAACATTGTCCACAACTTTCATGTCTGTAAAAACGTGCTAGGGTTAAAGTATTTTTTACAATACATTGGTCTTCGTCTAAAACAATAAAACCACCAGAGCCCATCATAGAACCTGTTGCAAAACCACCGTCACTTAAACTTTCATAGTTCATATAACGCGTTTCACCCTTTGCTGTTTTTAATAAAAGATTCGCAGGTAAAATTGGTACTGAAGAACCACCTGTAATACACGCTTTTAATTTTTTGCCACCAGCAATACCTCCACAATATTCATCGCTGTAAATAAAATCTTCTACAGAAATAGTCATATCAATTTCATAGACCCCTGGTTTATTTATATTTCCACAAGCAGAAATTAATTTAGTACCTGTAGAACGGCCCACACCAATTTTAGCATACTCCTCACCGCCCATTTTAATAATAGGTACCACGGCTGCTAAAGTTTCTACATTGTTTACCACCGTTGGACGCATCCATAATCCTTGGATGGCAGGGAAGGGAGGTTTGATACGAGGATTCCCTCTTTTACCTTCCAATGATTCTATGAGTGCAGTTTCTTCTCCACAGATATATGCACCTGCACCACGATGCACATGTATCATACAGTCAAAACCAGTACCTAAAATATTTTTTCCTAGCCAACCATTTTTAGTGGCTTCTACAATAGCCTCTTCTAAAATGTCAGCAACCCAAGCATACTCACCTCTTATGTATATATAAGTATCGTTGGATCCTAATGCAAAAGATGATATAAGTAAACCTTCTAATAATAAGTGTGGTAAGAATTCCATTAAGTACCTGTCCTTAAAAGTGCCGGGTTCGCTTTCATCTGCATTACATACCAAGTGACGTGGCACACCTTCAGGCTTTGCAATAAAACTCCATTTCATACCTGCAGGGAAACCAGCACCCCCTCTTCCACGAAGTCCACTTTTCTTTACTTCTTCTACAATGGCTTCAATGGACATTTCTTTCAAGGCTTTCTCAGCAGTTGCATACCCTCCCTCACGACGATAAACATCATAA
The DNA here is from genome assembly GCA_040380795.1 of Sediminibacterium sp. GTDB lineage: Bacteria > Bacteroidota > Bacteroidia > Chitinophagales > Chitinophagaceae > Sediminibacterium. The sequence goes on from JBEIIN010000002.1 coordinate 13,662, forward strand.
GTACGAATACCTGGTACATTTGCTTTTTCTAATAATAATTTTACACCCATTGCTTCTTCTTTATCTTTTCTAATTCCGTTTCCGAAATTTATTAATTGCTACTATTTTAATTTTGTGCTACTGCTTGCGTTCTATATTCAGCAATAATCGCATCTACTTTATCCTTAGTTAAATGTTCTCTATAAATTTTTCCTACTTGCATCATGGGTGCATAGCCACAAGCCCCTAAACATTCTACTAACTTCAAAGTAAACATACCATCCTTGGTGGTTTCTCCTGGTTTGATATCTAATTGCTTTTGTATATAATTAATAATATTCTCTGAACCACTAATCATACAAGGACCCGTTTGGCATACTTCAAAAACAAACTTTCCTACAGGCTTTAAATTATACATGCTATAAAAAGTAGCTACTTCATATACTTCAATAGGTTCAATTTCTAGTAGGCTTGCCACATAATCCATGGCCTCTGTAGGCAACCAGCCTCCAAAACTATCCTGCGCTAAATGCAATACCGGAAGCAGTGCACTTTTTTGTTTCCCTTCTGGATAACGAGCCACCAAGCGTTTAAACTCGGTCATTTGTTCGTTATTAAATTGAAGACTCATATTCTCGTTTCGTTTTTCTCTATAATTATTTTCTACGCATCGCAATCGCTACGCATCCCAAAAGCTACGCATCTAGTTCTCCTGCGATCAAATTCAAACTACTCATCGTTACCACCGCATCACTCAACATACCTCCCTTAATTAATTCTTCAAAGGCTTGGTAATAAATAAAACAAGGTCTTCTAAAATGCAATCTGAATGGAGTACGTCCACCATCGCTAATTAAATAAAAACCTAATTCACCATTGCCTCCTTCTACTGCACTATATATTTGACCCTTTGGTAAATTAATCTCACCCATGATAATTTTAAAATGCCAGATTAAGGCTTCCATCTTGGTGTACACATCTTCTTTCTTTGGCAAATAGTATTCAGGTACATCTGCATGGTATACTTCCGCCTCTGCTCCTTTAAACTCTTGTATTTTTTGATAAGCTTGCTTAATTATAGAAATACTCTCATACATTTCTGCATTACGCACTAAAAAGCGGTCGTAGTTATCGCCAGTGGTACCTACCGGTACTTTGAAATCAAAATCTTGATAGCTACTATAAGGTTGTTGCACACGCACATCGTAGTCAACACCAGCGGCTCTTAAATTTGGACCTGTAAAACCATAGTTCAAAGCACGCTCAGCACTGATGCCTCCTGTTCCTTTGGTACGCTCCATGAAAATTCTATTGCGTGCAAATAAGTTTTCAAATTCTTTTAAGACTTTTGGATACTCGTTTAAGAATTTCTCGAGTTTCGTAAACGCTGTATTTGTAAAATTCCTTTCAAAGCCACCAATGCGGCCAATATTAGTAGTAAGACGGGACCCACATACTTCTTCATATATTTCATAAATTAATTCACGGTATTGCATCACGTATAAAAACCCTGTATACGCTCCTGTATCCACCCCTACAATTGAATTACAAATTAAATGATCTGAGATACGCGCCAGCTCCATAATAATTACACGTAAGTAATCGACACGCTTAGGTAAATCTAATTTCAAAAAACGCTCGCAGGTAATATGCCAACCCATATTATTAATAGGACTACTACAATAATTTAAACGATCGGTAATAGGGGTGATTTGGTATAATGGACGGCGCTCTGCTAATTTTTCAAAAGCGCGGTGAATATAGCCCACCGTTTGTTCAGTAGAAACGACGCGCTCTCCATCTACTTCCATAATATTTTGAAACACCCCATGCGTTGCCGGATGGGTAGGTCCAATATTTAAAGTAGTCGTTGTTTTTTCAATCGACCCTTTTGGTAATGTGATATGAGTTTGATGTTCCATTCTATTTTTTATTGCACCTGTACTTTTGTTAATTATGTTAACCTCTTCCAAACATTTCGTCATCTTTATCAATACGCGTTTGATCCTCTAATGGATACTCTTTTCTTAAAGGAAAATAATCCATTTCATCCACATTCAAAATGCGTTTTAAATTAGGATGCCCTATAAAATTGATTCCAAAAAAATCATAGGTTTCACGCTCCATCCAATTAGCCGATTCAAATAATTTACTCGCAGTAAATACAGCTGTTTCATTTATGGAAGTACTTACCGAATAACGTAAACGAATATTTTCTGAAAAATTATGTAAATGATATACGACCACTAACTCTGCACCCATATTATCGGGATAATTCACCCCACACAAATCAGTTAAGAAAGTAAATGCTAAACTTGGCTCTTCATATAAGTACTGAAGTACTTTTAAATTGATTTCTTTGGAAGATTCAAAAGATAAAATGCCAGACACCGTCGAGAAATTCAAAACTTGATCTCCAAATTTTTCTATTAATTGATTTTGTATTGTCTCGTTGCTTAATGCCATTGTTATTCAAAAATTTTAAACGCTAATTTTTAATTAGACTTATTGGATGCCGTAGCTATTTAATAAGTCGCGGTATTTTTCACTATTTCTTCTGCGAATACTTTCTTGTCCTACTAAGTCTTGAATTTTCATAAAACCATCAATGATGGCTTCTGGTCTTGGAGGACAACCTGGTACATATACATCCACGGGTATTACTTGATCAATGCCTTGTAGAACACTATACGTATCGAATATGCCACCACTAGAAGCACAAGCCCCGACTGCAATTACCCAACGCGGCTCGGCCATTTGTAAATACACTTGTCTTAAAACTGGTGCCATTTTTTTGGCAATGGTCCCCATCACCATTAATAAGTCGCATTGGCGTGGAGAAAACCCTACACGCTCAGAACCAAAACGAGATAAATCATAATGCGATGCCATGGTGGCCATAAATTCAATACCACAACAAGAAGTGGCAAAAGGCAAAGGCCATAAAGAATTTTTTCTAGCAAGTCCTACTACAGAACTTAACTGTGTTGCAAAAAAACCATCGCCAGGAACACCATCGGGTGCTTTGCCCATAGAAATAGCTTCTGAAATTTCAGCTTCTTTAGGATTTAAATTAAAACGTACAGGACGCATATTGCTAATACTTTATTTTTTATAATTAGTCTTCCCACTCTAAGGCTCCCTTCTTAATGATGTATATAAAGCCCACCAAAAAGAAGCCTACAAATAAAACCACTTCCCCAAATCCTGCCCAACCCAAACTTTTAAAATTCACAGCATAAGGATAAAAGAAAATAACCTCCACATCAAATAAAACAAATAGAATAGCCACTAGAAAATACTTAATCGCCATAGGTGATCTTGCATCTCCATGTGTTTCAATACCACTCGCAAAGTTTTCTAATTTATCGCTTGTTGCACGCTTAGGTCCCAACCAACTTGAAATCAAAATCATGAACGCTACAAAGCCCCCAGCAAATAACAATTGCAATGCAATGGGTAAGTAATTAGTAGCGCTATTTGTCTCGTTCGCAGACATCCAATACTGCAACAGAATCATATATGACGTTTTGGTGCCGCAAAAATACACAAAGGATAGCTCATAAAACGAAAAACTCCCCATAAATGGGGAGTAATTTTCAATTATTTTTTACACAATAAATGTGCTTAAATAGACATTTTAGCCTTTTTTGATTTGAGTAGTATCGGCTGCTGGCTTTTCAACTGGGGGAGCAGGTAAGCCGCCCTTAGAATTTTGCATTTTTTTGATAAGCTCGATGTTTTTTATAAATAATCCCTTGGCTTGCAGAGTGGTTGGATCTTCTGGAACTATTTCAAGTACTTTATCGCACATTAAAACAGCATTTTCATAAGCCTTAGTCTCGTTATAATAGCCAATTAAAGTATAGTAATTGTTGATCAAAGCCTGCTTGTTCTTAGTTAAATCCTTTAACAAAAACTCGTTTTGAACATTAACCGCCTCAAATAAGATGCCTAGGTTATTCGCTGTATCCAATAATCTAGCAGCTCTCACATTCATTGAATAGCCATTAGGCTTTTCTGGGAAGGCGGCAATATACTCTTTGGCGGTTGTAGAAGCGAAAGCCCCTTCTTTTGCATTAATGGCAATACTTGTAGTCTTATAATAATACACTTCATCTTTTACCCCTCTAAGGGCAGAATAATTCGCATACCACTTTAACTCATCGGTATACATATTATTTTTTTCTAACATTTCATAACCTAATTTATAATATTTTAGCTTGTTTACCTTGGCAGTATCAGCTGCAATGGCTTTTTCTAAAATCAGCATTAAGGTAGCTTGGCTTCCACTAAATTTGGATAAAATCTTCACTGCTATTTCATAATCGGTGTTGATTAATTTATCCGGTGTGGTGTTTGTGATATAAGGTTCGATATAGGATTTTGCTAAAACAGTATCTCCTTTTTTATCATAGTTCTTCGCTAATAAAACGGCTAAACCTGGGAAAATAGTAAGACTTCCAGCAGCTTCCATTGCTTTCGCTTTTTCTAAAGATTGGTCGAATTGACCAGATCTAAATAAGTAATCGGCACTGAAATATTCAAAAATAGGATCCTTGTCTGCGTATTGTAAAAATAAATCCAAATTAGTTTTTGCGATACTTGTGCTTACTTCAGCATAGTAGGTATACAAAGAAAAATAAACTGGTGCAATGGCTGGATCTGTAGCGATGGCTTTGTTAAAATATTCGTCTAAGGATTCTTTATTGTTCTGTGTTTGATATACTTTACCAATTCTATAATAAGCATAGGCATTTTTAGGATCTGCATTGATCGCGTTTTGAAAAGCAGTTACTGCATCTCCCCCATTTTCACCACCGCCTAACTTTAAATAATTAATACCTAGGTTAATGTGAAGGCTTGCATTCACTACATCGTAGGCGCTTATAGTTTCTTTTAATTTATCGATAGCATATTTGTGGTCTCCAATATTTATAGGCAATTCAGCAAATACATAACCAATTGCATTTATAATATCTTGATTAGGTTTGCCTTTGTATTTTCCTTTTGTATTGAGCGTAGAGGTAATAGCTACTTCTAAATTTTGCTTCACTGCATTCGCATCTGCTCCTTCTAATGATTGAATATGTGACATACCTATTAACAACCATGGGTCATTGCCTTTTGCTTGTAAATTTTTTTGAAATAACTCTTTCGCATTTTGGATAGATTCAGTGGTAGAAATACCATTGTAGTTTTGTGCTAACATAGCTTGACCATACCAGAAAGTAGTTTCGCCATCCCCTGGGTTTTTGTCATAAGCCTCCTTAAAAAAATTAAGGGCTGTTTTGTTTTTTTCATAATTCAATAACTTCACGCCCTCCGCCAAAGGGGAAGTGGCTACTTGAGCCATTAAGGCAGTAGAAAATGCAAATCCTACAAAAAGAAAAACCAATTTTTTCATCACTTACTTTTTTTCATTTAAAATTTTATCCAAGTCCAAGGTACCATTTATTGTAATTGGAATATGCCCCCATGACAGATCTATTTTTTTACTATAAGAACAGGAATCACAGGGATAGCTAAAATATTAATTTTTTTGCAAGAATCCCATTAATTTTTAGTTAATAAACCGAAATTTTCCAGGTATATAATGAGCGTTAGTTTAATAAACCCTTTCTTTTCTTAAATCCCATTTTGGCAGGTACCAAAAAAGCCCTTTGAAAAATTAATTGCCCTCTTTCTAAGCTCATAAAATTAAGAAATCCCGTACCCAGACCAGGGGCGTTTTCTTTTAAAATATAATAAATGGGTAAAGTAAGAGAATAATGCCCCTTACTAATATTCGCCTGAGAAGGCTGTGAATAGTAGCCTTTTTCAATACATAAGGTACATTCCACTAAGGCCATTTTAAGAGTCTTTCTATCTTCCATTTGTTTGGGATCGTAATTATCTCCCACCCAATTCATGCCCACAAAACCAATGGCATTAGGATTATCTTTTATATAAGAAATCACTTCTTCACTTCCATTTGCAGAAACTACATTTTTCCCAAAAGCCGTTTCGTGTAATAAACTGTCTTTTAAAAAACGAACCACCCCCGTTAGATGACTTCCATCCATCACCACTTGCTTATTGTTTTTACCACTGAGTACTGCACTTAGTTCGGCCATAGTGAAAACAGAATCTTTTGATTTTTTATTCACCACCACCGCAATGGCATTATAGGCAAGTATACCAAAAGTGGGTGCGTAGCTTAGTTGGTCTTTATAATTGGCTTGCTCTTTTTTATCAAGGCCTCTTGTCACAATAATCATACGGGTACTATCGGAAGCTAAATCTTTGAAGCAATCTATTTCAGATTTATAAGACACTTCAATAGTAGCCTTGGGAAAACTTAAAGCAAACACTTTAAGTTCTTGCTCTATAAAAGGTTTAAAGCTTTCTTCAACAGAAATGCGAATACGGCCTTCACTTGGAGTATCTACTTGCTCCGTTGTAGAACTTGTTTTGCATGCTGTAGCCAACATACAAACACTCAACATAATATATAAATAACGCATCTACTTTAATTTACGAGTGAAAGGAAAAATGGAAGGGCTAATACATTTGATTGATTCCTCTGTACAATCTAAAACCACCATATAATAAACAAAGGCTTCCGAATATATATCTAAAGTCGGCGCCGGCATTGATGATCATATCTAAGTGAAACCATTTAGCACCCAACATTAATACCCCACAACCCAAAATAAGGGCCGCCATGGTATAGTCATAAATACTTCTAAAAATTCGGTAAGTACGCTCCGATTTTTCACGAGGCGCATTGGGCCTGGGCTCATACGGGTGTTGGTTAGGGTCTTGATTTTCCATAAAATCGGGTTTTAAAGAAGCAATTTAAACAATTAATAGCCGATGAATTTAAAAAATTTATCTTTACTTATAAATTTGAAACTATGAGCAAAGCTTCTTTGCCACAAGGTACCAGAGATTTTAATGCAGCTACGGTTCAAAAGCGTCAGTTTATATTTAAGACCATCCAATCTGTTTTTGAAAACTATGGTTTTCAGCCATTGGAAACCCCTGCTATGGAGAACCTAGAAACCTTAATGGGTAAGTATGGGGAGGAAGGCGATAAACTTATATTTAAAATTTTAAATAACGGCTTAGACAATCCTCAGAAAAAAGAACAAACATTAGAAGGTGTTGAAAAATTATTCGCAGGCAAAAATAGCACGGCCATTACAGAACGTGCTTTAAGATATGATTTAACGATTCCCTTTGCTAGATATGTAGCTATGAACCATGGCTCGCTTAACTTTCCTTTTAAAAGATATCAAATTCAACCTGTATGGCGCGCCGACCGACCTCAAAAAGGAAGATACCGTGAATTTTATCAATGTGATGCAGACGTAGTAGGCAGTGAAAGTTTATTAAACGAAGTAGATTTAGTAGCAGTGTATGTAACTGCCTTTCAAAAATTAAATTTACCAGTGGAGGTGAAAATAAATAATAGAAAAATTTTATTAGCCCTTGCACAAATTTGTGGAGGAGAAGACAAACTCATTGATTTAACTATTGCCATTGACAAGCTTGATAAAATTGGCTGGGATAAAGTAAAAGAAGAATTAGATAAGAAAAATTTTAGCGAGGCGCAACAAAAAATTATTCAAACTTACTTAACTATTGAAGGAAATAATACAGAAAAATTAAAGCAGTTAACTCATTTATTAGGATCAAATGAAACGGGTTTAAAAGGCATTGAAGAAATAAATTATGTTTTAGACTACCACGCCCAAACCGGTATGGATAAGCATTTGGTGGCCGACTTTACTTTAGCAAGAGGCTTGAATTATTATACAGGCATTATTTTTGAAGTAAAAGCCATAGAGGCTGAAATGGGAAGTATTGGCGGCGGCGGACGCTATAACGATTTAACCAGTTTGTTTGGCGTACCCAATATTGCAGGCGTAGGTATTAGCTTTGGTGTAGATAGAATTTATGATGTGATGGAAGAGAAAAATTTATTTCCAACCACCATTGAACAAACCACTCAAGTTTTATTTTTTAATTTAGGAGAGCAGGAAGCGAAAGCAGCCTACTTACAAATGATGCAATTAAGGGATAAAAAAATTGCTTGTGAAATTTACCCTGAGAAGAGCAAATTCGACAAGCAATTTAAATACGCAGAGAAAAAAGGAATCCCCAACGTTATTATAATGGGTACCGAAGAGTTAGCAAAAAATGAATGCACTGTAAAAAATATCATTACGGGCAAACAAACCACTATTTCTTTATCGGACCTTTCTAATTTTGAGTTCTAGAAATTTTTATTCGCCCAAATCTTAGCGTAAAAATCTTCTTCTTTAATAGCATAAGAAGCAGATGCTCTTTTAGCTGTTAATTCCATTCCTTGTACAATAATAGTTAAGGTTTCTACTGAATTATCAGACGCTCTTTTAAAAATAATAGGTGCGTCATAAGCAGCTAAATAAAAAGTATCAGTCCCCTTCTTTTCCAAAGGGGTAGAACCCATCGCAGAATTAATTGTTAGTACAGTATCTTCTACAGTGATGATTACTTCTGTTACTGGACTTCCTTCTGGAAATACATATTTGCCTAAATAATCTTTCAAAGGACTAGTTTGTGCGTTTGCTGTAGCCATTACCCCCACAAGGATAACTGCCATGAATAAGATTTTTTTCATAATTTATTATTTATTTGATTCAAATTGTTTTCGAAAATAAGTAAAACGAGGCCTATTTAATAATAATTCTATATTAATTATTCTACGGGCTAAAAAGAGCTTTAAAAAAGATTTAAAAGTATACAAATCCGATCAAGTATCTTTGCATTATGGAGAAGACAAGACCTAATATTAGACAGGTAGAAGTCGCTGACATTGAGCGATTTATATCAAAAATAGGCGAAAAGCCTTTTAGAGTAAAACAGATTGTAGAGTGGTTATGGCAAAAGCATGCCCATAGCTTCGACGAAATGACCAACTTAAGCAAGGACTTACGCAGCTTATTAGAAAAGGATTTTCAACTACCTGCTTTACAAATTAATACTACCCAACAAAGTGAAGATGGCACTTTAAAAACACGTTTTAAAACTTTTGACGGTCATATGATCGAAGGAGTACTCATTCCGACTACTTTAAGAAAGACCGCCTGCGTTTCTTCTCAAATTGGATGTAGCTTAAGTTGTAAATTTTGCGCAACAGGGACTATGGAGCGAAAAAGAAATTTAAACTTTGATGAAATTTATGATCAAGTAGTATACATCTTACAACAAAGCGAAGCCACATATGAAAAACGTTTAAGTAATATTGTTTTCATGGGTATGGGTGAGCCTTTGATGAACTATCATAATGTTTTAAAGGCTATTGAAAAAATTACCTCACCAGATGGTTTGGGTATGAGCGCTAAAAGAATTACAGTCTCCACTGCAGGCCTTATAAAACAAATAAGACAATTAGGAGATGATAATGTGAAATTCAAATTAGCCATTTCATTGCATGCTGCCAATGATAAAAAGCGTAATGAAATTATGCCAATCAACGAAAGCAATAATATCAAAGGCTTAGTTGAAGCCATTAATTACTTTTATAAAAAGACTGGCACTGAAGTCACTTTTGAATATATCTTATTCAAAGACTTCAACGATTCAGAAAAAGACGCTGAAGAGCTCACAAAAATTTATAGACAAGTGCCAGCCGACTTAATCAACGTTATTGAATACAACCCCGTTGATATTTTTCCTTTTGACAAACCAGACGAAGAAGGCTTTGAAAGATTTGTAGAAATTTTACAAAAAAATAGAGTGAATGTACGCGTCAGACATAGTAGAGGAAAGGATATAGATGCAGCCTGCGGACAATTAGCGAATAAAGATAATTTTTAATAGTAGGAGGTATGAACCAAAAAAGATCTGACAACTTTGACAAGTTTTCTAATAAGAAAAAAGGAAGCGCAGTTAAAGAAGAATATAGACAAGAAAAAAAGAAAGCCAAAGTTGAAATGAGGGCGGCTGGAGAAGCCATGCGTCAAAGAAAAAAGGATAAAGAAAGAGGTATTCCGGTGGAACCATTGGGTAATAATAAAAGAATTCCCCCTGCTTCAAAAAGAACGCCTAGTACTTATGTGAAAAAAGGAGAGGCCCCTAAATATGGTGAATTGGCTAGCCCCTTTCCTGCTAAATCTAAGTTCACTAATAAAAGAACGCCTGCTTCCATGGACAAAGCGGATGAAAAAAGAACTGCTTCTATTGGTAAGGTGAGTGCTGCTGATGATGCTCCCTTTGAACAAATGCCTTTGAATAAATATATTGCACACGCTGGCATATCGGGTCGAAGAGAAGCAGCAGAGATGGTGAAGGCAGGACATGTTGCGGTAAACGGCGATACTGTTTTAGAGCCGGGTTATAAAGTAAAATACAAAGATGTTGTAAGATTAAAAGGCAAAGTTTTACAATTACAAGTAACCCCTGTTTATATTTTATTAAATAAACCAAAAGATTATATCTGTACCGCAAATGACCCTGAAGGCAGAAAAACAGTTTTAGATATTATTAAAAACGCTACCACACAAAGAATGTTTCCAGTGGGTCGTTTAGATAGAAATACAACAGGCGTATTAATTTTAACCAACGATGGTGACTTAGCACAAAAATTAACGCATCCTTCTTACGAGATTAAAAAAATATACGAAGTTACTTTAGACAAACCGGTGACCAAGGCCGATATGGAGTCTATTGCGGCAGGTGTAGAATTAGAAGATGGCTTCATTGCAGCCGATGCAGTAAGTTATTTATCGAATACTTCTAAAAATGTAATTGGTATTGAAATTCATAGTGGCCGCAATCGAATTGTGCGTCGTATTTTTGAACACTTAGGCTACGATGTAAGACATTTAGATAGAGTCATGTTTGCCAACCTTACTAAGAAAAATGTAGACCGTGGTAAATGGCGTTTTTTAGCAGAGAAAGAAGTAAGATTGCTTAAGTTTTTAAATAAGTCATTTACCAGAAAATCTTCCAAATAACTAGTTCATGTTATCAATATTATTTGAAGACGAGGACATGATTGTTTTGAATAAACCGGCTGGTTTATTAAGTATTCCTGATAGATTTGGTAAGGATGTTTCATTAAAATCTTTATTAATAGAAAAGTACGGTGAAATATTTACTGTACACCGATTAGACCAACACACTAGTGGTTTAATTGTATTTGCAAAAAATGCGGAGGCGCATAAATTATTAAGCGAATTATTTGAAGGAAGAGAAATTGAAAAAAAATACCTAGGCTTAGTTTTAGGTAGACCACCTGCAGAAGGCAGTATTGACCAACCCATTATGGAGCATCCTGTAAAAAAGGGAATCATGGTAGTACACGCCAAAGGAAAAATAGCTTTAACTACTTATAAGGTCATTGAAAATTATAAACGTTTCGCTTGGGTTTCTTTTCAAATTCATACCGGAAGAACACATCAAATACGCGTGCATGCCAAACAAATTGGACATCCCATTGTAGCCGATGATGTCTATGGAGACGGCGAGAAATTATTATTGTCCTCCATTAAAAAGAAAAATTTTAAACTAAGTAAGGACGAGGAAGAAGAAAGGCCCATATTAGCTAGACAGGCTTTACATGCGCATTCACTAAAGTTTATCTACAAAGAAAAGGAGCTTCATTTAGAAGCCCCTTTGCCTAAAGATTTAACCGCTAGCTTGCAGCAGTTGGATAAATGGAATAAAGAAAAATAATTTTTATTTAAGTGTGTTCTTATACACCACGCCATCCTTCATTACAAAGTTTACATTACCCATTTGATTCACATTTTTAGTAGGGTCGCCCTCTACTGCAATAATATCTGCTAATTTATTTTTTTCAATGCTTCCTAGTATAGCCTGCGTACCCATTAAGTCTGCTGCATTCCAAGTAGCCGCTTTTATGGCTTCTAAAAAAGGCATGCCTCCTTCTGTCATGTAAACAAATTCTTTCCAGTTTTTACCATGTTTAAAAACGCCCGCATCTGTTCCAAAAGCAATTTTAACGCCTGCTTTATAAGCTTTTGAAAAAGTATTTTGAATTTTAGGGCCAATCTCTAAGGCTTTTTTAGCAACAACTGGAGGATAATACCCTGGAATTTTTGCAGAGTCCGCTGAAGATTTTCCTGCAATAATAGTGGGTACTAAATAAGTGCCATATTGAACCATTAATGGAAAAATACTTTCGTCCATTAAAGTGCCATGTTCAATTGAATTTACACCCCCAATGATGGCTCTTCTCATTGCTTCCACACCATGACAATGAGCGGCCACTTTAAATCCATAATCTTTGGCAGCAGCTACAATTGCTTTTACTTCCTCTATCGTGAATTGAGGATTTTCTCCACTTGCAGCCATACTCAATACACCTCCTGAAGCGGTAATTTTAATTACATCACTACCCTCTTTATATCTTTGCCTTACTGCTTTGTAGGCATCTTCCACTCCATTCATAACGCCTTCTTTAGGACCTGGGTCACCCATTAAATCTTCTCTATAACTATTGGTTGGATCGGCATGACCACCCGTGGTAGCAATAGCTTTTCCAGCTGTAAAAATTCTTGGTCCAATAACTGTTCCTTTTTGTATTGCTTTTCTTAATGATATATTAGCACCAGAACCGCCTAAGTCTCTTACGGATGTGAATCCAGATAGTAAAGTAGTTTGTGCAATAGGAATAGATGAAAATGCATAGTCAGCTGTGTTTAATGTAAACTCCTCTAAGTAACGACTTGGACTAGGGTCTCCTTCAATATGTAAATGCATATCCATTAAGCCTGGCATCACGGTACTTGTTTTTAAATTCACTACTTTATCACTCGCCGTTCCAATTTGATAACCATCCACTATATCAAGAATTTTATTACCCTCAATAACAATTGTTTTTTCTTTTAAAACTTGCAATTGTCTTACATCAATTAATTGACCACATTGCAAATAAGTTTTTTGCGCTTGCCCCGTAATCACAAAAAGAGTAAAAGAGAAAATGAATAAAAAATACTTCATAATAAATAGTTTAGAGTTAAATATACAAAAAAACCTCTGCCTTTGAAAGCGGAGGTTTAATTTGTTGGGCAATGACTCGAAACACCAGTGACACACTGTTTACTGAATCGTTCACTGCCTAATAGAGTTATGCTTATTTATTAGGCTGCGGAGTATAGCGTAAATAAGGTTTTACTATATTGAGACCTTTGGGGAATTTAATGAGGGCGTCTTCTGTTTTAACAGCAGGCACTACAATCACCTCTTCTCCATCGATCCAATTTGCAGGTGTGGCTACACTGTAGTTAGCGGTTAATTGTAAAGAATCAATGACTCTTAATACTTCTACAAAATTTCTTCCTGTAGAAGCAGGATAGGTTAAGGTTAATTTAATTTTTTTATCGGGGCCAATGATAAATAAAGAACGCACTGTAAATGTTTCAGAGGCATTGGGATGAATCATATCATAGAGGCCTGCCACATGCTTATCTTCGTCTGCAATAATTGGAAAGCCTACTGTTACATGCTGTGTTTCGTTAATATCCGAAATCCACTTATGATGACTTTCTACACCATCCACACTTAAGGCTAATACTTTTACATTGCGTTTTGCAAACTCTTCTTGCAAGGCAGCAGTGCGGCCTAATTCAGTTGTGCAAACGGGTGTAAAATCGGCAGGATGAGAAAATAAAATTCCCCAGCTATCTCCTAAATATTGATGAAAGCTAATATCGCCAATACTTGTTTTTGCTTTAAATTCGGGAGCAATATCCCCTAGTCTTAAACTCATTTTTTATTTTTTTGTCTATGAATAATCTCATCCTCCTCATTAAATTTTAATGGATAATAAGGAAGAGAACACAAAGATATGTATTTCCTACTAAATTAGTAGACTTTATGAAATTATTTTTCTGAAGGGGGATCTGTATATAAATCCAATAAGCCATCGGGCAGTTCAACACTAATGGTTTTGGCCTTATGATTCACCGCTTTTAAACTTTCTTCATGCAATGGAATATAGGCTTCTTGGCCTTTGTATAATATAGTCACCATTAACTGATGCGGTTGTTCTATCACTTCTTGAATTACCCCAATTGCCTGGCCTGCTTCTTCTACTGTATAGCCTAATAAAGCCAAGGGCGATTGCTTGTCTACTAATTTTTGAAAATCATCTTGAGGCAACCAAACTTTTTTACCCAAGACTAGCGCAGTGGCTTCTCTACTATTGATGCCTTCTAATTGCAAATGGGTAATGGTTTCTGTTTTAGCAGAAGCGCTTTGAATAAAATAAGGAATAAAACTAGCTGCATTTTTTTCAACAAATAGAGCATCAATACCTTTAAAGCTAATAGGCTTTCCCAGCGCATGCTCAATAATGAGGTGACCCGTAATGCCATGAGGCGCTACTATTTTACCTATATGTATGTACTGACTCATTTGCTAATTTAATTCTTTTATCGACAAAATTATTTTCAAAAAAAACCCCCAATTCCGTTGATAGGAACCAGGGGCTTTTATAAAGCTAGATTAATTTTAAAATTATTCTGCAGCAGGGATATCTCCAACTGAGGCTTCGGCAGATGCTTCAGCTACTGGTGCAGCTTCTTCAACTGGTGCAGCCACTTCTTCTACTGTTGTAACTTCAGCTACTGGCTCTGCTACTTTTTTAGCAACAGGTACATACACTTTCTTAGCAGCTTCTGCTTTTTTGTGTGTATCACTAGTGCTAGCAATTTTCGTTTCATGTGCTGCATACCAAGTTTGGAATTTCTCCATAGCAGTTGCATCATCAAACAAACCTAATTTTACTCCACGAAGTAAATGTTTCAAATAAAGTACTCCTTTGAAAGATAAAATTCTGTGAACGGTGTCTGTAGGTTGAGCACCTTTGTTTAACCACTCCAATGCCTTTTGACGATCCAATTGGATGGTTGCAGGAACTGTTAATGGATTGTAAGTACCAATTTTTTGGATGAATTTACCATCTCTTGGTGCACGTCCGTCAGCCACTACTATAAAGTAGAAAGGCCTTTTTTTACTACCGTGACGTTGTAGTCTCATCTTTACTGCCATGTTAAATAGAAATTTATAGGCGTTATTAAATAGGGTTAACCGGGTGCAAATATAGTCAAAACCACCGAATAAACAAAGGAAAAAGGCCTTTAAATCACATTAATATATGATTATCAATGAGTTAGCCTAAAATTAACGTCTCAAACCTGGCATTTTACCTGGCATTGAACCGCTAGACATCTGCTTCATCATCTGCTTCATTTGGTCAAACTGCTTCATAAAAGCATTGATTTCTCCTATATCTTTTCCGGCTCCTTTGGCAATTCTTTGTTTGCGACTTGTTGAAAGCAAGTCAGGATTTCTTCTTTCCAAAACGGTCATTGATTGAATAATGGCTTCCACACCTTTAAAGGCATCGTCTTTAATATCTACATCTTTTAAACTTTTGCCCATGCCTGGAATCATGCCCATTAAATCTTTTAAGTTGCCCATTTTTTTTATCTGCTGTATTTGCGTTAAAAAATCTTCAAAATCAAATTGATTTTTTCGAATTCTTTTTTCTAATTTTTTAGCTTCTGCTTCATCAAATTGCGACTGCGCTTTTTCTACCAATGAGGTAATATCCCCCATGCCTAAAATTCTTTGGGCCATTCTCTCGGGATGAAAAACAGTAAGCGTGTCCAACTTTTCACCACTGCTCATAAACTTGATAGGTTTATTCACCGTGTATTTAATTGACAAGGCCGCACCTCCTCTAGTATCGCCATCTAATTTTGTTAATACTACTCCCGTAAAATCTAATCGCTCATTAAAAACTTTGGCGGTATTCACTGCATCCTGCCCTGTCATTGAGTCTACAACGAATAATATTTCTTGTGGTTGAATTTCATTTTTAATGGCAGCCACTTCATTCATCATCACTTCATCTACTGCAAGTCGCCCCGCAGTATCAATAATAATTACATTTTTATTATTTGCCTTTGCATAGACCAATGCATTTTGTGCAATTGATACTGCATTTTTATTTTCTCTTTCTACAAAAACATCTACCCCAATTTGCTCGCCCAATAAGGTGAGTTGATCCATTGCTGCAGGACGATAAATATCTGCAGCCACTAATAAGGGAGATTTTTTTTGTGCTTTTAAATAGTTTGCCAACTTTCCAGAAAAAGTAGTTTTACCAGAACCTTGCAAACCTGCTACCAAAATAATAGTGGGGCTTTTAGAAAGGTCCATCAAAGAAGCTTCATTACCCATTAAAGCCGTTAATTCATCTTGCACAATTTTAACCATCAATTGTCCAGGACTAATAGCATTAATAACTTTAGCACCAATGGCTTTTTCTTTAATACTATCTGTAAATTCTTTGGCAATTTTAAAATTGACATCGGCGTCCAATAAAGCTTTTCGAATATCTTTTAGGGTATTGGCAACATTCAATTCATTAATTCTCGCCTGCCCTTTTAGGTGCTTAAACGCAGATTCTAATTTTTCACTCAAACTATTAAACATACTTACAACATTAAGGGGAGCAAAGATAAGTGATCATAACGAGTCATACACCATCAATTCAAAAGGTACAAATACGTTAAAATTGGGAATTTAACTTCTATTCGAATTTGATATAAACTATTGATTTTCATTTACTTACACTAATTTAGACAATAGCCTAAATATGTCTTGACAGTTTGTTAACTAATAAATATTAAAAAATACTTGGAAGCTACTCTTTATTTAATATTATTGCATCAAACGTATCTATTTTTAAAGAGGCGCTTGTTATATATGAGTAAGAAACAATTATTTACACTTGAATTTCCGGTGAGATGTTCACCCAATATATTATTCGAATTTTTATCCACTGCATCTGGCTTACAAGAGTGGTTTGCAGACAAAGTAGATGAATGGGAAAATGTTTTTAGTTTCTCATGGAATAAAGGTGTGCCAGATAAAGCAGAATTAGTTGACCAAGAGCCAGATAAATTTATAAGGTTTAGATGGTTACATGGAGAGAAGAATGAATATTTCGAATTTAGAATTGAAAAAACTGAAATTTCAAATCAAACTATTTTAATCGTGAAAGATTTTGCTGAGAAAAACGAAGTCAAAGACCAGAGCCGACTTTGGGAATATCAGATTAAAGAACTCTTTCATCGCATAGGTAGTTAGCACACATATTTTGTTCAAGAAATTAGACATACTAATTCTTAAAGGCTTCATTGGCCCTTTTTTGGCAGCACTTACTATTTCAACTTTTGTGCTGACCATGCAATTTTTTTGGTTATACATTGACGACTTAGTAGGCAAAGGTTTAGACCTGCTTACCATTTTACAATTAGTAGGCCTTGTCTCTGTAAGTACTTTTACCACAGCACTTCCTTTAGCCTTGTTATTTTCTTCTATCATGACCTTTGGAAATTTGGGAGAAAGCTTTGAACTCATTGCTATTAAAGCAGCAGGCATTCCACTGATACGTTTTATGCGTCCCTTATTTATATTTACAATTTTTTTAGCGGGTATTGCTTTTTTATTTTCAAACAATATTATTCCCGTAACGCAGATGAAGCTTACTAATTTAAAATATGAAATCATTATAGCCAAGCCTGCCATTGATTTAAAGGAAGGTGTATTCTATGATAAAATTGATGGCTATGTGATTAAGTTAGGCAAGAAAGAATCGAATGATAGTGTGATGCGCAATATTGCCATTTTTGAAAAAAGATTTGGATTGCAAGATAATTTAATCATGGCCGAATCGGGGGTGATGCGCGTCTCTGCTAATAAAAAGTTTTTAGAATTTGTAATGTATAATGGATGGCGCTATCAGGAAAGAGGCAGACGTAGCACTACCAATACTGAATTCACCAGGCTTTATTTCAAGGAATATAAAAAAATATTTGACCTGAAAAGTTTTCAGATGAATAAAACGAGTGATATATTATACGATCCTAAAATGTTAAGCGTTAGGCAACTTAGCACGGCCATGGATTCTTTACAATACAACGACTCCTTCTATATTAAAAAAACCAATGCCGATGTAGCTTCATTTTTAAAGTTCATGAACTTCAAAGATAGTAGTCAACTTTTTAATGCTAAGAAAAATAGGACAGCTTTAAAAAGCTTTGACAAACTTATTCCTGACTCTTTAAGAAGCAGTATTCAGGTCAATTTGGGCTCCCAGTTTTCTTCACTTTTATATAGCCTCACCGCTATTTCAGATTCTTATAATGATAATAAAAAAATAGTTTCTTTACATGGAATAGAATGGCATCGAAAATTTACTTTATCCTTTGCCTGTTTTGTGCTGTTTTTAATAGGCGCCCCCTTGGGATCTATTATTCGTAAAGGAGGGCTAGGCACTCCCTTGGTATTGGCTATTATATTTTTTGTAATTTTTTTCTTGCTCAATAATTTTGGAGAAAAATTAGCCAAATCTGGACAGTGGGATGTATTCTCTGGCATGTGGATGTCCTCTATTATTCTAATACCCTTTGGGCTATTCTTAACCTATAAGGCCATGCGTGATTCACAGCTATT
The DNA here is from genome assembly GCA_040380795.1 of Sediminibacterium sp. Classification (GTDB taxonomy): domain Bacteria; phylum Bacteroidota; class Bacteroidia; order Chitinophagales; family Chitinophagaceae; genus Sediminibacterium. The sequence continues at coordinate 32,169 of JBEIIN010000002.1, forward strand.
TAATCAGGAATTTTACTACCGACTTTTACAGCCAATTAAAGTAACTTTACAGAAGTACTTTAAAAAATAAAAGCATGTCAAAATCTACTCAAAACAGACGTCAGTTTATACAACAAACTGGCAAAGCGGGTATTGCAATGGCTAGTATGCCACTCATTCATACATTCGGCGAATTCCAATTGAGTCAGGAGATAAATTACATACAACAACCGTTGCCCTATTCCTATAATGCATTAGAACCATTCATAGATACTATGACAATGGAAATTCATCATACAAAGCATGCTGCAGGTTATACAAAAAATTTAAATGACGCTTGTATTGCAGAAAAGGTAGATATCAAAAACACATCCATCACAAGCTTACTAGAATCCATCTCAAAGTATTCTACAAAAATGCGTAATAATGCAGGCGGTCATTATAACCATGAATTATTTTGGCAGTTAATGAAACCAGCTCCTGCGACAACGCCTACTGGTGCATTAGCAGATGCTATCAACAAAAGTTTCGGTTCATTAGATAATTTTAAGACGGCCTTTAGCGATGCAGCAAAAACAAGATTTGGAAGTGGCTGGGCATGGTTAATTGTTAAAGCAGATAATAGTTTAGCCGTTTGCTCAACGCCCAATCAAGACAATCCATTAATGGATCTTGCAGAAACAAAAGGCACACCTATTTTAGGTTTAGATGTTTGGGAGCATGCTTATTATTTGAAGTATCAAAATAAACGCCCCGACTATATCAATGCATGGTGGAACCTAGTAAATTGGAAATTTGTTGAAGATCGATTCAACGCAAACAAATTCTAAGACATTTAATAATTGATTCCATTGCAAGCAGCTAAACAGAATTTAAAAATACAGTTCTATGTCACTTCTTTAAGTGTCGTTCTTTTTGTATTGAAGTTTGTTGCCTATTTCATGACGCACTCCCTCTCTGTGTTGTCTGATGCACTAGAGAGTATCGTGAATGTATTAGCTGGCGCCATTGGACTATATAGTTTATACGTTGCCTCTAAACCCAAAGACAAAGAGCATCCTTATGGTCATGGAAAAGCAGAATTTATTTCTGCCGCTTTTGAAGGAAGTTTAATCATTGCTGCTGGTTTAATTATTTTTTACGAATCTATTAATGCATTATTTAAACCCTCGGAATTACATAGTCTAGACAATGGATTATGGGTTTTGTTAGTCACTGCTTTTTTAAATTTATTTGCAGGTTTGATTGCAAAGAAAATGGGTACAAAAAATAAATCACTAGCGTTAACCTCAAGTGGTCAGCATTTAATTTTAGATAGCTTTACTACTTTTGCTGTATCCATTGGTATTGGTATTGTACTACTTACAAATATCACCGGCATTGATGCGATACTCGCCATTTTAATGAGCTTTTGGATTATATACAATGGCTACAAAATTATTAGAGCTTCCTTAGCTGGCATTATGGACGAAGCCGACCTTGCTTTATTAGAAGAAGTGGTGGGCGAACTGAATAAAAACAGAAATATACAGTGGGTTGACTTACATAATTTAAGAGTGATTAAATATGGTAGCTTAATGCATATTGACTGTCATCTTACGGTGCCTTGGTTTTTAAATGTAAACGAAGCACACCAAGTAGTGGAAGAATTTACGAATTTAATAAAGGGTAAATTTGGAGCAAGCATTGAATTTTTTGTGCATACAGATGGATGCATGCCTTACAGTTGCCCCATATGTACGGCAGAAAATTGCGCACAAAGAAAAGCCCCGTTTGAACAAAAACTAGACTGGACAATTGAAAATGTTTTATCGGATAATAAACATCAATTAGCATAAAAAAAGAATAAATAAACATAAATAAGAATAATAAAATTTATTTTAAAATTATTGAGTATGAAAGCTTGGACAGAATATCAAGAAAAAAATAAAGACCGTTTTTTAGAAGAACTATTAGCCCTACTACGTATACCCAGTGTTAGTGCAAAAAGCGAACACAATGGTGATATGCTTGCCTGCGCTAAAGCAGTAGAAAAATCTTTACAAGAGGCAGGCGCTCCTATTACAAAAATTTATGAGACAGAGGGCCATCCCATTGTATACGCTGAAATTAATGTAGACCCTAAACTACCTACTGTGCTTGTTTACGGCCATTACGATGTGCAACCTGCAGAGCCTTTAGAATTATGGCATAGCAGCCCTTTCGACCCTACTATTAAAGACGGTAAAATATTTGCGCGTGGCGCATGCGATGACAAAGGACAATTTTATATGCATGTAAAATCCTTAGAGATAATGACCAATAAGAATTCTCTTTGCACGAATATTAAATTTATCATTTAAGGAGAAGAAGAAATAGGAAGCCCCAAC
>JBEIIN010000003.1:0-24504 GCA_040380795.1 Sediminibacterium sp.
AAACAAGGACTCGTAGACGCTGCTATGGAAAAAATGGAAAAATTAAAAGCGGCCGTACTTGCTTTTGATGCTTACCAAGCGCTGATGAAATCGCATAGCAGGTATGATTTTGATGATATGATTAATTGGGTGATTGCTGCTTTTAAAGAAAATAAAAACTTACTATCCCAGTATCAAGAGAAATATTTATACATATTAGTAGATGAATACCAAGATACCAGTGGAACGCAAAATGAACTGGTACAATTATTAGTGAATTATTGGGAGCAACCTAATTTATTTGTGGTGGGCGATGACGATCAAAGTATATTCAGGTTCCAAGGTGCCAATGTAGAAAATATGTTGCACTATCAAAAGCAGTACCATCAAGACATTACCACCATTGTACTTGAAAATAATTACAGGTCTACCCAACCTATTTTAAATGCTTCTACTTTATTAATTAATAATAACCAAGAAAGGCTTATTAATAAAATGGATGGGCTCTCCAAAAACTTAATTGCTTCTTTACCAGAAAATAAAAATATTGAAATCCTTCCTTCTATATATGCTTATAACGATCCTCAAGAGGAAATGATAGGCATTGCAGAAAAAATTAATCAACTCATACAAACAGGCACCCATCCCAAGGATATAGCGGTATTGTATAAAGAAAATAAATACGGAGAAGAGATTGCGCATTTTTTACAGCAAAAAAATATTCCTTTATTTAGCAAAAGAACCGCTAATTTATTTGATCAGGTACTCATTCAACAAATTATTAGAATATTAGACTACCTCGCCTGTGAATGGGACCAACCCAATGAAGGCGCTAATATATTATTTGAAATTTTACATTTCTCTTGGTGGAAAATTTCTCCTATTACCATTGCTACACTCACCGTAGAAGCAAATCAATTAAAATATGCGCATCCAGAAAATACTTTTAGAAAAGTATTAATTGATAAAACCAAGGAAGTGCAAACCGCTTTATTTAGTGAAGGGGGCATGAGCGAGGTGGCTAAGGCCATGCAAGTATTAGAAGACTTAATGGGTCAAGTGGCCAATGTGACCTTAGTAAATTTAGTAGAACAGGTTTTACAAAAAACAGGTATTATTCAAAATGTTTTAACGGGGCCAAATAAAAGTCATGAACTAAACTTAGTGAGTACCTTTTTTGATTTTATCAAAGAAGAAACCCATCGTCATCCAACGCTACATTTAAATAGTTTGGTAGATATGTTAAAACTCATGCGCAGAGAAGACATTCGTTTGCCTCTTCCTATTACCACAGGCTCTGATGCTGGAGTCAACTTATTAACCACCCATGGCAGCAAGGGCTTGGAATTTCAATATGTATTTTTAGCGGGTACCAATGCGCAGTATTGGGAAAAGAAAAGAAGAACGGCCAGCGCGGGCTATACCCTACCCGATACGGTATTAAGTAGTTTAGAACATGCCGATGATAAAGAAGAATTAAGAAGATTATTTTATGTAGCCATTACCAGGGCTAAACAATTTTTATCTATTTCCTATAGTCAGTATAAAGCAGATGGCAAGGAAGCAGAACCTAGTCAGTTTATTATTGAAGTCTTAGAAGGCAAAGAAGCGAGCATTCAAAAAATAGAACTACCAGAGGATATTAAAACATCTTATAAGTTGCTTCGTTTGCAAACAGCACCGATGCCGGAAATTCAACAACTAGAAGATGACTTTATCAATCCTAAGCTTGAAAAGTTTTCAATGAATGTAACTGCACTCAATAATTATTTAAAATGCCCTTTACATTTTTACTATAATAGCTTAATTCGTGTGCCTGCTGGAAAATCGGAGGCTACTACTTTTGGTTCAGCCATTCACGATGCTTTGAATAAACTATTTAAAAAAATGCAAGAAGCGGGCAATAATAGTTTCCCCGATACACAAACGCTCATTCAAGATTTTAACTATTATATGAATAGGCATCGAGAAGCCTTTACGCAACAAGAGTTTAAGGATAAAACAGAATTAGGTGAAACCGTTCTTATCAAATATTATGACAGGTATATAAACGAATGGAATAAAGTAGTGTCTACAGAATTTAGAATTAATAATATAGTGGTGAAAGAAATTCCTTTAAAAGGAACCATTGATAAAATTGAATTTAATGGAAAGCAAGTAGTAGTGGTAGATTACAAAACAGGTAATATTGAAAACGCAAGAGAAAAACTAAAAGGGCCGAATGAAAAAAATCCTTTAGGAGGAGATTATTGGAGACAGGCCGTGTTTTATAAAATACTACTGAACCATCACCCAAAAAATTGGGAAGTGACCACGGCCGAATTTGATTTCATAGAACCGAATAAGAAAAAAGAGTTTGAAAAAATTGTAGTCCCTATTACAGATGCCGATATTACCACCGTGAGCCAACAAGTTCAAATGGTTTGGGGTAAAATTCAAGCCAAAGATTTTTACACAGGCTGTGGCAAGGAAGATTGCCATTGGTGCAATTTTGTAAAAACAAACGAATTAGCAGTGGCCCTGCATGAAATAAAAGCGGCCGCTGAATCAGACGAAGAATAAATCAATTAAGTTTGCATTCTATGAGGAAGTTTTCAAAACTGAAATTAGGGGTCTTGGCTATTTGGGCCCTTTCAAGCATCATGCAATTAGAAGGCTGCGCCAATATCGTACCTCCTAGTGGCGGACCAAGAGATAGTTTACCTCCCTACTTAATTGCAGCAAGGCCCATTGATTCTGCATTGAATGTATTTCCAAAAGAAATTCTAGTAGGCTTTAATGAATATATTACCACTACTTCTATTCAAGAAAATTTAATTATCTCTCCTACTTTAAAAAATACCCCACTCATAGATGCACGCTTAAATAGTATAAAAATAAGAATTGCCGATACCTTATTAAACAATACCACTTATAGTATACAATTTGGCGATGCCATTAAAGATGTGAATGAAGGGAATGTCTTAAAAAACTTTACTTATGTTTTTAGCACTGGCACTCGTTTAGATACGGGGAAAATATATGGTAAAGTAATGCTTGCCGAAAGCGGCAAAGTGGATAGTAGTTTGGTGGTCATCTTACATCCAGCAAATAAAGACTCTGCTATTTTTAAAGAACGTCCGAATTACTATACCAAGTTGAATGGCAAAGGACAGTTTAGTTTTAATTTTTTACCAAAAGGCGTCTACAATATTTTTGTACTCCCTAATGATTATACTAAAAAGTACGACGATAGCACTAAGTTTTTTGCTTTTCTAGATAGCGCTATTAGTATTGAAACGACAAAGGACTCCCTTCAACTCTATGCTTTTCAAGGAGCTAAAAAGCTAGATAAAAAAAAGCCGAGTAGTACTTCAAAACTACCTAAAAAAACGGGCGCCATTTTAAAATATGATAAAGATCTTGACGGAAGCGAACAAGATATTTTACATCCCTTACACTTAATATTTGAAACGCCCATACATTTTAACGATAGCTTCCCAATTGCTTTATGTGATACATTTAATAAAAAGCTGGAGGGCGCTAGTATAAGCATTGATACAGCGCATCCTGAAACCGTTATTGTTTCTTATCCTTGGAAATTTGCCACCAAGTATCGATTAATTATTCCGCAAGCCTCCGTCAAAGATTCACTTAATAATATTCTACTAAAAACTGATACCCTGGTCTTTACTACAAAAAAAGAAGAGGCGTATAATAGCGCTAACATTCGAATAAAGGGCTTTGAAAATTTAAAAAATCCAATACTACAAATAAGCCAGGACAATAAAGTTAAATTTAGCTACCCTATTCAATCAGCCCTCCTTACCATTAAACAATTACCTCTTGGAGAATATACCCTTACAGTATTATTAGATAATAATAATAACGGCAAATGGGATACAGGCGCTTACTATGGTAAGCAAAAGCTACAGCCTGAAATAGTGCAATGGTTTACGACCCCACTGAGTATAAGGGCCAATTGGGACATTGAAATAAATTTAATTTTAAATAAGTAATTTTACAGCTAGTATAACAATATGCAATTACCTTCTACTTTATTAGAAAACGCAGTGGCCGAATTTGCCAAGCTACCAGGCATTGGTAAAAAAACAGCACTACGATTGGTATTGCATTTATTAAAGCAAGAACAGGACGTAACGAATAACTTTAGCGAGGTGCTCAAAAAAATGCGCAAAGAAATTCAGTTCTGTCAAAAATGTTACAACATCAGCGATGGAACTATTTGTTCTATTTGCGCGAACTCAGGCAGACAAAAAAATACTATTTGCGTGGTAGAAAATATTAGAGACGTAATAGCCATAGAAAACACCCAACAATTTAATGGAACCTACCATGTATTAGGAGGTATTATCTCTCCTTTAGATGGTATTGGCCCCGAGCAATTGACCATTGAACCCTTAATTGAAAGAGTTAAAAAAGATAAAGTAACAGAATTGGTTTTTGCTTTAAATCCCAATATTCAAGGAGATACCACCATTTATTATATTCAAAAAAAGCTAGGACCCAGCACTTGTATGATTACCACTATTGCAAGAGGCATTGCCTTTGGAGGCGAATTAGAATACGCCGACGAAATGACCCTAGGCAAGAGTATATCCAACCGACAACCTATACACCAGTATATAAAATAGGCAAATTCAACCTAATTGTATAATTTTGATGTTCAAACATTAAGTATGAGAGTTCTATTCATTTTATTATTCGCCATTGTAGTAAGCAGTCCCTTAATCGCTCAAAAAAATTATAGTACCACCAAGGCAGAAGTACATTTTATAGCAGTAGACGACACTGATATAGATGCCGTGAATAAAAATGCGGTATGTCGTCTACAATCCAATGGAGACTTGAGTTTCATCATGCTTATCAAAGACTTTAGATTTGAAATGGAAGACATGCAAAAACATTTTAATGAAGAATATCTAGAAAGCGGTCAATTTCCTCGTGCGTTTTTTAATGGCAAAATCAGTAATTTTTCTACTGTTAATTTTGCCAAGGATGGCAAGTACCCTATAACAGTGAAAGGTACTATGCAAGTACATGGAGTCAATAAAGCCATGCAAACCAGTGGAATGATAGAAATTAAAAACGGCCTACCCATCGCCACTGCAAAGTTTACTGTCACTTTAAAAGACTTTAAAATTGGAGGCATTTTAATTAAAATGGTAGCCGACAAAATCAATATCGATATTAGCGCTGCCTTACTCTAAGCAATCTTTATAGCATACAAAGGGCTTTATTTGGCTAGAAACTAATAGTGTATTAACTTCGCATCGCATTGCAGGCGGATTTGTTTATTGTTCAACCTGCTTTCCGAAAGGGAAAAAAAGAACTAATAAACGATACTATTTACACCCCCCACTTTTCAATAGTATTATTAGTTGCTCTATTTTCTTTTGGATATATGCATAAAAATTTATTTATGTCAATTCAAGAGACACTCAAAAAAAGAATTTTAGTTATTGATGGTGCCATGGGCACTATGATTCAGCGCCATAAATTAACGGAAACAGATTACCGCGGCACAAGGTTTGCCGACTGGCCTTCAGACCTTAAAGGCAATAACGACTTATTATGTATTACACAGCCCGCTATTGTTACAGGTATTCATTTGCAATATTTAGAAGCAGGTGCCGATATTATTGAAACCAATACTTTCAGTAGCACTTCTATTGCTATGGCCGATTATGATATGCAATCATTGGCTTATGAATTAAATGTAGCCGCTGCTAAATGTGCGCAGGAAGCCATTAAACAATACAAATCAAAACATCCTAACGCCACAGAAAAATATATTGCAGGTGCTATTGGACCTTTAAATAAAACTTTAAGTTTATCACCGGATGTAAATAATCCAGGTTTTCGCGCAGTCACTTTTGATGAAGTAGTACTGGCCTACACTGAACAAATACGTGGGCTGGTGGATGGTGGCGTAGATGTCATTTTAATTGAAACTATTTTTGATACTTTGAATGCAAAGGCCGCCATATTCGCAGTGAAAGAATACTTTAGAAAAGAAGGCAAGCCTGAATTACCTATGATGATTAGTGGAACCATCACCGATGCGTCGGGTAGAACTTTAAGTGGTCAAACCTTATCCGCATTTTATACTTCTATTCAACATGCTAAACCTTTAAGCGTAGGTTTAAATTGTGCTTTAGGAGCGCAAGAAATGAGAAGTCATATTGAAGAGCTTGCACAAATAGCCACCTGTTATACATCGGCCTATCCCAATGCAGGACTGCCGAATGCGATGGGAGAATACGATGAGCAGCCACATGAAACAGCTCATTTTATTGAGGACTGGGCTAAAAATAAATTTGTCAATATTGTAGGAGGCTGTTGTGGCACTACCCCAGATCACATCAAACATATAGCGGATAATGTAAAAAATATTACACCCCGCACGCTACCTATTTCAGACCCAACTATTTAAATTATGAGTGAAGAAATAATACATATTAAACCTTATTTAAGATTAGCCGGATTAGAACCTTTGATTATTCGTCCTGAAACTAATTTTGTAAACGTAGGCGAAAGAACCAATGTAACGGGATCTAAAAAATTTGCAAGACTCATTCGCGAGAATCTATATGAAGAAGCCTTGTCTGTTGCAAGACAACAAGTTGAAAGTGGAGCACAAATTATTGATATAAACATGGACGACGCTTTACTAGAAGGCGTGAAAGCCATGACTACTTTTTTAAACTTAGTACAAAGCGAACCCGATATTGCCAAGATACCTATCATGATTGATAGTTCTAAATTTGAAATTATTGAAGCAGGTTTAAAATGTGTGCAAGGAAAATGTATAGTGAACTCCATTTCCATGAAGGAAGGAGAAGCCAAATTTATTGAACAAGCACATATCTGTAAGGCATTTGGCGCTGCTGTGATTGTGATGGCTTTTGATGAAGTAGGACAGGCCGATACCAAGGATAGAAAAATTGAAATTTGTACGCGCGCTTATAAAATTTTAGTAGAGCAAGTAGGATTTGATCCTCAAGATATTATTTTCGATCCTAATATTTTTGCAGTAGCCACCGGTATTGAAGAACATAATAATTATGCCGTAGACTTTATTGAAGCTACCCGTGTTATTAAAGAAAGAATGCCACTTGCTAAAGTGAGTGGTGGTGTATCGAATGTATCTTTTTCTTTTAGAGGTAATGATGCAGTGCGTGAAGCCATTCATGCCGTGTTCTTATTTCATGCAGTGAAAGCGGGTATGGATATGGGTATTGTGAACGCAGGCCAATTAGAAGTCTATGATGAAATTGAGCCTACTTTAAGAAACTTATGTGAAGACGTAATTCTAAATAGAAACAACGACAACAACGAAGCTACAGAAGCTTTAATTCAATACGCCGATACCGTTAAAGCCAAAGGAAAAGTAGAAGTAAAAAGTGCTGCTTGGAGAGAAGGCACTGTGGAAGAAAGATTAGCCCATTCATTAATTAATGGTATTACCGATTTTATTGATGCAGATACAGAAGAAGCAAGATTACAATACAGCGAACCATTAGAAGTGATTGAAGGACCACTGATGGCGGGCATGAACCAAGTGGGTGATTTATTTGGTTCAGGCAAAATGTTTTTACCACAGGTGGTAAAAAGTGCAAGGGTAATGAAAAAAAGTGTGGCTGTTTTAACGCCGTATATTGAAGCGGAGAAAGAAAGAAAAAAATTAGCTTCCATTAATCCGAATGGCGCAAGCAAGGGACCTGCTAAAATATTATTAGCCACCGTAAAAGGGGATGTACATGATATTGGAAAAAATATTGTGGGCGTGGTACTCGGTTGTAATGGATATGAAATTATTGATTTAGGGGTGATGGTCGCTGCCGATAAAATTTTAACAGAAGCACAAAAGCAGGAGGTAGATATTATTGGACTCAGTGGACTTATTACGCCTTCTTTAGATGAGATGGTGTATATCGCTAAAGAAATGAAACGTAGAGGCATGACGATTCCACTTATGATTGGAGGTGCTACTACTTCTCGTATGCATACAGCTGTAAAGATTGCACCTGAATATGGAGATGGTGTGATACATGTATTAGACGCTTCAAGAAGTGTAACAGTAGCTGGTTCATTATTAAGTAAAGAACAGAAAGCACCTTTCCTATTAGAATTAGAAAAAGCCTATGCAGGACTGAAGTCCGATTTTGATAATAAAAAAACAACCAAACAATCACTTAGCTATGCAGAAGCTTTGCAAAACAAAGCAGTCATTGATTGGGAAAACTTTAAAGTGGTAGCCCCTAGTTTTACAGGCAATAAAGCCATTGAGATTACCGACTTATCGGTACTCGTAGACTATATCGATTGGAAACCCTTTTTCATTGCTTGGGAATTACATGGAAATTTCCCAGCTATTTTAACAGATAAGGTAGTAGGTGAAGTGGCTACTAAATTATATGCAGACGCGCAAAAACTACTCAGTCAAATTATTGAAGAGAAATGGCTAAGCGCCAAAGGGGCTGTGGGTTTCTGGCCAGCTAGTTCTAATAACGATGATGTATTGGTAGAAAATGGTCAAGAAAAAATAGCCTTACATTTTTTAAGACAACAAGCTAAAAAAACAGTAGGTCAACCCAATTATTCATTGGCCGATTTTATTTGCCCAGCTACTGAAAATAAAAAAGATTTTATAGGTGCCTTTGCAGTCACTATTCATGGGATTGAAAAACATATTAAGCAGTTCGAAGAAAACTTAGACGACTATAATAAAATTATATTGCAAGCCTTAGCAGACAGACTTGCAGAAGCCTTTGCAGAATACTTACACGCTAAAACTAGAAAAGAATATTGGGGCTATGCCGCAGATGAAACTTTAAACAATGAGTCTTTAATTAGTGAGCAGTATGTAGGTATTCGTCCTGCACCAGGTTATCCTGCTTGTCCAGACCATACCGAAAAATATACATTGTTTAATTTATTAGATGCTGAAAAAAATACGGGCATTAGTTTAACAGAAAGTTTAGCCATGTATCCAGCCTCTAGTGTTTGTGGTTGGTACTTTGCGAATCCACAAAGTCAATATTTTGGATTAGGTAAAATTAGTCAGGACCAAGTATTAGATTACACCAAAAGAAAGGATAAACCATTAGAATATATCACTAGATGGTTGCAACCGGTGATTGACTAATTTTTTTCAAACAACCACCATAAACGTTTGCGTGGTTTCACTTTGTAATTCTTGTTTACATATTTACTTATATGTTCCATGGCCTCGTCTACGCTATCGGTAAATAACATAAATTTTCTATCTTCTGCAGCAATAGTGCCTTCTGCAATCATGTGATCCAACCAATGATGAAAAGGTTCATAATATTCCTTACCCATAACAACAATGGGAAAATCATTGATGACCTTGGTTTGTGCTAAGGTTAAGGTTTCAAAAAATTCATCCTGTGTACCAAAGCCTCCAGGCATAATTATAAATGCATAGGAATATTTTACGAGTAGTACTTTCCTAATAAAAAAATAACTAAAAGTAATGGATGTTTGCGTGTAGGGGTTCGGCGCTTGTTCAAAAGGAAGTTTAATATTACATCCAATAGAGGCTCCGCCGTTTTCAAAAGCCCCTCTATTGGCGGCTTCCATAATGCCCGGCCCACCTCCGGTCATAGTTGTAAAACCTAATTCGGCAATTTTTTTACCAATTTCTCTAGCCATTTTATAGTACAGATGGTTTTCATCAAATCTTGCAGAACCAAAAACAGTAATACTGGGCCCCAGAAAATGCAAAGTTCTAAAACCTTTAATAAATTGAATGAAAATTTGAAGGGCAAATAAAAATTCATTCACCCTGGGCTTAGGCCCTTCTAAATCATACTGCTTAAAGGCGGGGATAATTCTTTGCTTTTCTATTGGTTTCATGGATGCTTTGAATATTTTAACAAATTTGCTGATTGAAGTTAGAATAAATATTGAAGCATAGTACTATAAATGAACTAATTTTGACCTATCATTTTATACGACTTATGAAGCCCTTGATCGTAACTAAATTTCTATTGTTTACATTACTGTTCTCCTTTCAAGGATGGTCTCAAAATGCACCCGCCCCAAAAGTGGTGGTGGAACAAATTCAAGCCTACTCTTACTTAAACCCTACTGCTATTTATTGGAAAATTCCAGCGAATATCAGTCCTATTTTAGAAACCTTAGATACAAGTCTTTTTGTGAGTTTAAAAATGCAAAGAGATAAAGGCTATACCACCGCTACCAAAACGCTTACAAAACAAAACCAATCTGGTAAGATAAAAATTGATTGGTCTAATAGCCTTACTATTCCTTATCACGCGTATATAGAAATATATGAGATGGATCCCGAATTTGCTTTCAAAAATGATTTAGTCAATTTATCAGAAAGTAAAAAAGATAGTATCCATTCAGTATGGTTTATAGCTTGTTCTATATTTAACTTAAAACAAGAGCGTGTTTTTCAAAAAACAATTATGTTGGGCTTTACCCCGGTTGAATCTTTAGGGCTAGGTTATACTATTAAGTCCACGCCTAGTATGCCCAATTTGTTATACAATGCAATTGCCAAGGCCATGAACTATTTGGATGGGGAAGGAGACGAAATGGGTTATATAGATGTCAAAGTGCCTGCAGCCTATGCCACAGACAATTACTGGATGCCCTTTGTACACAATACGCCCAGAGTACTTTTTGATACTACAAAGAAATTCATTTCTTTTGAAGACAATATAGGCCTGCACGCTTTAAGAATACCGCCAGCTGTTTTGAAAAAAATAGACAATAAGGATAAATCCGAAACCAACCCCTACAAAAACTTAGTGGAGCTCCTCAGAAAAGCAAGGCCTCAGTTCATCAGAAATGAATACTATCAAGTCATGCAGCCGCTCAGAGATATTAAAAATAATATTGATTATACTTTAGAATCCTATATTGAATTTAATAACGAGCCAGTATTAGGGGATAATAATAGTCCTAAATTGGCAATTCAATTTTTAACTGAAGTCACGCATCGTATTTTTCAAGACAAGGATAGTATTGGCTATTTTAGCGTTAAAGACTTTGTTAAAGAAGAAAATAAATTCTATTACCCTGATATTGTTTACAATGGTTATGACTCAAGTAATTCAGCAAACCTAGGTACCTTTTATGCAAAACAACCCATCAAGCATTCAAGAGTCATTAGCGGCAAATCAATGAATCATGATTTTGTGATTCAATTGAATTATGAAAATAATATTACTACCCTACTTATTGATAAGCAAATAGTCATGGTGATCAGTGGGAATAAAAAACCTGTTCAAATGGTAGAAAAAAGAACTTCCCTTCCAGCCTTAGAAAATTTATTATTACTTATTGCTTATGCAGAAATATTTCAACAACCTGGATAAACAAACTACTGCATGCGAATTGTAAGTTATAATGTCAATGGAATTAGAGCCGCTATTAAAAAAGGCCTAATCGAATGGCTAACAGAATATCCCATTGATATATTCTGTGTTCAAGAAACCAAGGCTACCGAGAACGATATCGACCTTTCTTTATTCACGGCATTAGGCTACCATGTATCCTGGTTCTCTGCGCAAAAAAAAGGCTATAGCGGTGTAGCTGTTTTTAGTAAAATCAAGCCAGACTTAGTGCAAAAAGGTAGTGGATTTGAATTAAGTGATTTCGAGGGCAGGGTCATTAGAGTAGATATAGGGGATCTCACCATTGTGAATGCCTATTTCCCCTCGGGAAGCAGTGGCGATGAAAGACAGACCTATAAATACCAATGGTTAAAAGAGTTTGAAACCTATTTAAAAAAGCTAGCAAAGAAGCGCCCAAAAATTCTGCTTGCAGGCGACTACAATATTGCACATCAAGAAATAGATATTCATGATCCCAAAGGCAATAAAAAATCTTCTGGTTTTTTACCCGAAGAAAGAGCCTGGATGGATAGCTTTTTAAAAAAGGGATGGATAGATAGTTATAGAAAAATAAATCCTACCACCACCGGTGGTTATTCTTGGTGGACCCAAAGATTCCCCAGTGTGAGGCTGCAAAATAAAGGCTGGCGTATTGATTATTTATGCACTACAGAAGCCCTAGGGAGTTCTATTAAAGCCGCCACCATCCTACCTATGGTAAAACATAGTGACCACTGCCCCATTGTTATAGAATTAAAATAAAATATAAAATTAGTTTCATGAAAGTGTATAATATTAGTTTTCAAATTGATCCGGTTGTAGAATTTCAATGGTTGGAATGGATGAAAAATAATTTTATTCCTAGCTTAATGTCAAGTCAAAGTTTTACAGAAAATAAATTTTATCAAATTAAGGTGAACGCCGATCAATCGCCTACTTATACCTTACAACTTTATTGTGACAACATTGAGCTATGGCAGGCCTATCAAGAATTACAGGCAAATGACCATTTAAAGGAAGTACAGCATGCCTGGGGTGAAAAATGCTACTACTTTTGCACCGAAATGCAAATTGTGAATTGAATGTGGATAGATTAAATGGCGGAAACGCAAGGCAGGCCTATATTTCAGCCGATTATCAATGAAACTCAATGCCAGTATAGCTTTCATATGTTTTTCAATGAATACATTATACTAACGAATTGGATGATTTTGCTCGAAAACCTTACTATTTAAGGGTTTCAAGCGATATATAAAATTGCATTTTGAAAAAAAAATATTTTTTCAATTGATAAAACCTAATAAATTTGTTACATCGTTTTAAACTTATAAAAAACACATCTATGAACAAAGCAGAATTGATCGCTCACATTGCTGACAATGCAGAGATCGCAAAAACACAAGCTAACGCAGCTTTAGACGCATTTATCGAAGCAGTTACAAAAGCCTTGAAAAAAGGAGATAAAGTAACTTTAGTAGGATTTGGTACATTCTCAGTTTCTAAGCGTGCTGCTCGTATGGGCCGCAATCCACAAACTGGAGCTGCTATCAAAATCAAAGCTAAGAAAGTTGCAAAATTCAAAGCAGGTAAAGAATTGAGCGGTAAATTATAGTTTTAGTGACTAAAATCGCTTAATTACAAGATTTTGAAAAAAAACCCTCGTATGTGCGAGGGTTTTTTTATTTTTGCTGTCCAATCAACAATTAACAAAAAACAAGAATATGGGAAGAGGAGATAAAAAAACAGCTAAAGGAAAAAGATTTAAAGGTTCTTTTGGCGTAAGCAGACCACATAAAGTGGCTAGCAAAGGCGCTAAAGCGGCGGCTGCAAAAGTAGCTGCACCTAAAGCAGCGGCTGTAAAAACTGAAAAAGCAACTGCCCCAAAAGCAGCGGCTGTAAAAACTGAAAAAGCAACTAAAGCGAAAGCTTAACACTTTGTAATAAGACCCCCGAAAGGGGTTTTTTTATTTAACTTAAAGTATTTATGAAACGTATTTCGTTATTAATACTGTCTCAATTATTAGTAGCAAGTGCTATGGCACAATGCTCTATCTGTACCAAAACTGCCGGTCAAATTGGGCAGGAAGCGGGAAAGGGGTTCAATGCGGGTATACTATATCTCGCAGCTATGCCATTTGCCATTGCAGGCTATATCGCCTTTAAATGGTGGAAGCAGGATAAACAATAATCCCCTCTTAAATTCCCACTTAATGAAAATACTTGAATCCATTAAGCTTTTACACAGAGTGTATAAATACAGTAAAAGCGATAAGGGCGAGTTTGCCTATATCAAAAAATCTATTAAAAAAGGAGACCTCGTTTTTGATATCGGTGCCCATAAAGCAGGCTACTTATACCAAATGTTACAGCAAGCGGGCAAAGAAGGAAGCCTCATTGGTTTTGAACCTCAACAAATACTTTTTTCTTATTTAGAAAAAATAAAAAATTTATTTCATTGGGACAATGTGGTTATTGAACATATTGCACTATCCAATGTATCTGGCCAAAGCAATTTATACCTACCTGCCCTATTACATGGTAAACTAAGCTCTCCAAGCGCCACTATTGTAGAACATGAAAACGATATTAATTTTCAAACCACTGAAAAAGTAATCATCACTACCTTGGATGCATACTGCGAGAAACATCAACTCATCCCTCATTTTTTAAAAGTGGATGTTGAGGGCAATGAATTAAAAGTTTTTAAGGGGGCAGAAGCTATACTTAAAAAACACAGGCCTAAAATTTTAGTAGAAATTGAAGCAAGACATATTGGTAAAGAACAAGTGATGGAAACAATTCATTATTTAGAATCGCTGGGCTATCAAGGAAAAATTATTCAAGGAACTCATTTCATTCCAAGTACCGAATTTACTTTTGAAAAATTTCAAGACTTTAATAATAAAGCCACTTACGCTAATAATTTTATTTTCGAATAAAGCGCTTTAAGTGAACTCCATCCATAAAAAGTAATTCACAAAATTTAACATTTAATAAAATGTTTGCGCAAATTTAAAAACATTGAAATTTGCTTTACTGCACTCCGCGGCTAAACTCGTTTTCACTTTTTCAATATCTACCTGATTCATTTTACTGGCCATAATTAATTGCACCACTTTATTAAAGAACATTTCTTTTTTCTGTAAACCATCCTTCATAGCCAACTGATGTGCTTCCATGGCATTTAATAAATCCGCAATGCCTTCTCTCTCTGTAGCAATAGTACTTACTACAGCTGGCGCCAATTGATTGGATGTATTCTCTGCAATCATTTGTTTTAAATGATTGACAAATATTTGTGCATTGGGTCGATCGCTTTTATTCACTACAAATACATTGGCAATTTCCATTAAACCCGATTTCATCATTTGCACTTCGTCGCCCGCTTCTGGCACTAAGACAACCACTGTAGTATCTGCCAGGGAGGCTATCTCTACCTCTGATTGACCCACACCGACTGTTTCCACCACGATATAATCAAAGCCAGCAGACTGCATTAAAGTAGTCATGGAAAGCATGGCCATATTAAGGCCCCCTAAATGCCCTCTTGAGGCAAGTGATCTTATGTACACCTGAGGATGCAAATACCAATCCTTCATGCGAATACGATCACCTAAAATAGCTCCTTGATGAAAAGGGGATGATGGGTCCACCGATAGCACTGCTACTTTTTTACCCTCATTCACCCAAGTTGTAATAAGTGCATTAATTAAAGTGCTTTTACCTGCACCAGGAGGACCTGTAAGGCCCATGATAGGAACCTGAGCAGGTAGTAATGCTTCTAAAAAAGTATTCGCAGCTACTACATTATTTTCAATAAAGGATATAGCCTTGGCTAGTAAAAGAAAGTCCCCTTTTGCCACACCTTGTTTAATATCGGAAATTGAATGCATAATTTATTTTCTGATAATTTTATAATTTTTAAAATCAAAAGGTCGAATGCCTGTTAATTTTTCAAAAAGGTACAAGCATTTATTTTTAAAAGAAAACTTTTTTTGAGAAAGGTCTAAATCAATTACCCAATTTTGTCTTTGTATTCTATCTAGCATGACTGAGGGATGGGTGCCCGTAAATTTTTCTAAAGAATCGAAGCCCGAAAAATCATAATCATCGGGACTTGATTTTATTTTTTCCATTTGTGAATCATCGTTCCAATAAACACTACTCTCTTTAATTTTTTTGCGCATCTGCGTGGGGCTCTTTACCCAACCATAATGATAAATACTTGCATCAATAGAGGCCACAGGTAATTTGGCGCTGCCTATTCTAAAACCTTGTGCATCTCTATAAGCGGTAATGGTTTTATTATTTCTAATAATTCTAATTTCATGTGCATACCATTTTCTACTATCGCCCACATAATCATAAGTGCCATAAAAATGTTTGTACTTAAATAAAAGTCCTTGCACTTCTGTGTCAGAAGCATAATTTTCACAAGCTGTTCTTATGGCAGGATAATACTTTTCATGCAATACCTCATCTCCTTGAATATAAAAAGCCCAAGTATATTCATCACCAATTAAATGAAAGGCTTTATCGGTTTCCTCTGCTAAAACAGCACCTCCTTTTCTTAAGTTTTTATTCCAAACAGAGTGATGAATTTTAATTTTAGGATCTCCAATGGCTTCAATTAAGGCAATTGTTTCATCGCTAGAATCTCCAATTAAAACAATCATTTCATCCACCACGGGTAATATAGAACGGATGGCTTCTACAATGGGAAAGTCATTGGTAACCGCATTTTTAATAATCGTAAACCCCGCTATTTTCATGACCTCTTATTTTGTACGTCTATTTTGAACTTCAAATAACCGAAAACTTTTGCAACTTGCCTATTGTTTTATCTAAACTTTGGGGCAAAGAGATTATTTTTGAACCATAAACAAGTTTATGTCTAACACCATTTGTTTTGATTTTGGCAACACACGTTTAAAAGCAGCTATTTTTACCAATGCCTCCTTGGTAGAATTGCGTGTTTTAGAAACCGGCTCTATTCAAGAAATTGAAAAATTAGTTGCTGAATTTGCTCCGGAAAAAACCATTTTATCTTCCGTTGTTCATCATGATAAAGAGATAGAAACCCTGCTTTCAAAAAATACTAAGTTTCATTTATTGGGACCTAGTACCCAAATTAACTTTACCACTCCCGTGGGCAAGCCAGAAACCATTGGCGCGGACCGCTTAGCCTTAATTGCCGCTGCCGTGGATCAATTCCCTAATGAGCATAATTTAGTCATTTCATTGGGCACTTGTATTACCTATAATTTTATCAATAATACTCATGCTTTTTTAGGGGGTAGTATTTCCCCAGGTATGCAAATGCGCTTTAAAGCAATGCATGAGCAAACTGCCCTTTTGCCCCTTATTAGCCCCTCCAACGAGTTTCCCTTGGTAGGTTATGATACTAAAACCAATATCCTTAGTGGAGTCATTTTGGGCATGGCAGCCGAAATAGATGGCATTATTACAGCATATGAACAGAAATATGGCAAATTTAACGTGCTATTAACCGGTGGGGACATTTCTTATTTTGTGCCTCATTTAAAAAAGAGGATATTTGCCGACCAAAATTTAATATATAAAGGACTGTATGCTATTTGCGAAAAAAATAATTAGGTTAACCCCTTTTCTAGGTTTAGTTTGTTTTATCACCCCAACTAAGGCTCAAATTAACTCCCCTTTTTCTAGGTATGGATTAGGCACTGAAATAGTGAATAGTCAAAATACAACCAGTCAAGCATTGGGTGGTTTTTCTACAGCTTACACTTCTTCTATGAATGGTGGCTTTGGACAAAGCGTTAATTTTAATAACCCTGCTTCCTATGGTTCTATATATATGACTACTTTTGATTTAGGGTTGAACTTTAATAATAATACTTTAAGTAAGCTATCAAGCCCTACTGGCAAAGAAAAATCTACTTACTTAATTCCTAATTATATAGTAGTGGGTTTGCCCATGGATAAAAATAAAAAAACAGGAATGGCATTTGGCTTAAGACCTGTCACTCAAATAAATTACGCAGTTAACGAATCAAAAAAGATTTCTTCTGGCGATACCGTTCTCAATAATTACATTGGACAGGGTGGATTGAACCAAGCCTTTGTAGGTTTTGGTAAGGCCTGGAAATACTTCAGTATTGGAGCCAATACAGGTTATAATTTTGGACGTCGGAAAATTGAAAATATAAAATCATTTAAAAACAGTTCCGATTCTAATTATTTTTACCAATCTACTTCCAATACCAGTACTGTATTTAGTGGCGCTTTTTTTCAATTGGGTGTGCAAGGAGAATTTCCTATTTATAAAATACAAAAAGGAAAAGGTGTTCAAAAAACAGAATACACATTAAGTTATGGCGCTACCGGTACGATGGATCAAACCATGAAAGGCAAACAAGATATGGTACGCTCTACTGGTAATTTTACTACTGCTGCTTCTACTCCTTTAGATACTGCTATTTCTCTTCAAAATGTTAAAGGCAATGTTATCATACCTGCTATGTATACTTTAGGCTTAGCCTTGCATAAAAAAGAATTTGAGACAAGAGGAAGTTACGATCAATGGGTCTTGGGTATAGAATTCAACAGCGCGGCATGGCAGGATAAGTATAGCTTCTTCGGACAAAAAGATGTACTATCTAATTCTTGGATGTTTCGTGTAGGGGCACAGTTTTGTCCGAATGCTTTTAACTATGAAAGTTATTGGTCTACAGTTACTTATAGAGCAGGTTTTTATACTGGTAGAGACTATATAAACATAGATAATAAGGGTTTGAAAATCTCTGCCTTGACTATGGGATTGGGGCTGCCAATTAGAAAATATCGTTCATACGATTTACAATATACTTTACTAAATTTAGCATTGCAAGTAGGCCAAAGAGGTTCTGGTGTTAATGATTACAAAGAAAACTTTGTACAATTTACATTAGGTTATAGCTTGAGCGATGTTTGGTTTAATAAACGCAAATATGATTAATCCTTTATTCAATAAAAATACTAAACTAGCAGTTGCATTAATAAGTAGCTGCTTTTTTATGCTGGCCTGTGAAAACAATGTCAATGAAGTTCAAGCATTAAGTGCGCGTATTGGCGGCATTGATGTGGGTAAAGATGTTTCTATTTTCATTAGTACCGATGGAAAAATGACAGCCAAATTAATGGCACCACTCATGAAAAAGTATTTAGTAGATAGTGGCAGGATGGTAGAATTTCCAAATACTATAAAAGTAGATTTTTATAAAGACAGCTTGCATATTGAAAGTAAACTTAGCGCCGACTATGCGAATTATAAAGAGGAAGAGAATAAAATATTTTTAAAAGATAATGTAATTGTATACAATGTGCTGGGGGATACTTTATGGTGCAAGGAAATGATCTGGGATCAAGTGACCAATAAATTCACCACCGATAAAGAAGTGATTGTAAAACAACATAATCCCATTGCTAAAATTTATGGTAAGGGTTTTGAAGCCAATCAAGATCTTAGTGATATTCATATTTTTAAACCGCAATCAAATAGTTTTGCCATACTATCCGATAGTACTGGCAGTAATCCTAAATAATTTTTATGGAATATAGAAAAATGGGAAAGACTGGCTTACAACTAAGTACACTTAGTTTTGGAAGCTGGGTTACTTTTCACAAACAAATCAACGACGGCATTGCCGACGAGCTAATGGGTATTGCCTATGATGCAGGTGTAAACTTTTTTGATAACGCAGAAGTGTATGCAGCAGGAGAGAGTGAAAAAATGATGGGGCGCGTGTTAAGCAATAAAAAATGGGATAGAACTTCAATTGTTTTATCTTCTAAAGCTTATTTTGGATGGAGAGGCAAAGCCAATAAACCCAATCAAACAGGACTCAGCAGAAAGCATTTGACCGAGGCTTGTCACGAAGCTTTGATCAGATTACAAACCGATTATTTAGACCTTTACTATTGTCATAGACCTGATAAAACCACTCCCATTGAAGAAGTAGTGCAAACCATGAATACCCTTATTCAACAAGGAAAAATTTTATACTGGGGTACGAGCGAGTGGAGTGGTGTTGAAATTATGGAAGCCCACAGAGTAGCCGCAGCACAGCATTTAATAGGTCCCTCTGTTGAACAACCTCAATACAATTTATTTGAGCGTGCAAAAATGGAGAATGAATACTTGGAGATTTTTAAGAATGTTGGGATGGGTACGACCATTTGGAGCCCTTTAGCAGCAGGCCTTTTAACAGGAAAATACAATGATGGTATACCAGAGGGCTCGCGTTTTCAATTAGAAGGTTTTGAATGGTTAAGAGACCGATGGTTAATGCAAGACAGGATTAAAAAAGTACAATTACTAGGCGCCATGGCAAAGGCCTTGAAAGTAAGTACCGCTTCTTTAAGCATTGCTTGGTGTATTAAAAATCCAAATGTAAGTACGGCTATTTTAGGCGCTACGAACAAAGCACAATTAGTAGATAATTTAACGGCCATAGATACGGCCGCCTTATTAACAGCCGAGATGATGGAACAAATTGAAAATATTGTTGAAACAAAACCAAAATTACCTGAGTGGTAATGACTAATTTTGAAATGAAATAAACCATTTGTATGCTTTTCGCAATAGTTGCTTCTATTATTTTGATTGGCTTTTTCTCAGGCTATGAAATTGGCTTTGTGAGTGCCAACAGGTTAAGCTTGGAGCTTAAAAAAAAGCAGGGCCATAGGTCAGGAAAAATTATTGCAAATTTTTTAGAAACACCTACACAATTTATTGGCACTTGTTTAATTGGTTTAAATATTTCCTTGGTGGTCTTTGGTATTCAGTTCGAAGGCTTATTACATAAATATATTTGGGAGAGATGGGCACTAGGCCCCTACTCCATTTTACTAGGCAATACTATTTTATCCACTTTAGTGATATTACTTATTGGTGAACTTGTACCCAAGGCTATATTCAAGGCCAGGGCCGCTTCCATGATTACGCTGTTCGCCCCTTTGGCACAATTTTTTCATTTATTGTTTAGGCCCATCACTATATTACTAGTGAACCTAGCGCAGTTTGTATTGAAGTATTTATTTCAAATGCGCATCATTCATAAAAAAGAAGGCTTCACCAAAGTAGATTTAGCGCATTTTGTACAACAAACAAAACAATCAAAAGAACAACAAGATTTAAATACCGATTTATTTGAAAACGCATTAAGCTTACCCGATATAAAAATTAGAGAATGCTTAGTACCTAGAACAGAAATTGTTGGTGTAGATCTTAGTACTTCTATTCAAAGCTTAAGTGAAGTCTTTATTGAAACTAAATTAAGTAAGCTCATTGTCTACGACGAAACCCTCGATGTAATTGTGGGCTATGTGCATCAATTAGATTTATTTAAAAAGCCCACTCAAATCGCTTCTATTTTACACTCTATCCCTTTAGTAACGGAGAGTATGAACGCAGCTGATCTTATAAGTTTGTTTTCTAAAAAAAGAAAAAGCATTGCCTGGGTGGTAGATGAATTTGGAGGCACTGCTGGTATTGTGACTATGGAAGATGTGCTTGAAGAAATTTTTGGAGAAATTGAAGATGAATATGATGAGCAGGATTTAGTTGAAAAAAAGCTTTCAGATACGGAATATATATTTAGTGGACGCCTGGAGCTAGACTACTTATATGAAAAGTATGGCATAGACTTTTCCGCAGACAGCTCTGAGACCCTCAGTGGCTATCTAATTCAATACCACGAGTCCATTCCTAAAATGCGCACTATTATACATTTGCCTCATTTTGACGCCGAAATATTGGCCGTTAGTGATACCCGAATTGAAAAGGCAAAAATTAAAATCCGCTAGCCCTTTTTTTGATTTTTGGACCCCCTTTTTCCATCAGAACCCTTAACTTTAACCCTCATTGATAATGTATTATGGCACTATTTGACCGATTTAAAAAAGCAGATGAATCAGAGATGTCTTTCATTGATCATTTGGAAGTATTAAGGGGTACTATTGTTCGCTCATTAAGCTCTGTATTAATTACCTCGCTTGTTATATTCATTTATCGTGATTGGGTTATGGACAATGTAATCACGGGCCCACTGAATTCAGATTTCATTACTTATAAAGTATTCTGCGATTTAAGTCATTGGTTACATTTAGGAGATGCACTTTGTATGCCTCCTGTAAAAGTATCTTTACAAAGCACCACTTTCGGTGGCCAATTTTTAAGCAGTATTAGTATGGCCTTTGTGGGTGGGTTAATCATAGCCTTCCCTTTTATATTTTATCAAATATGGTCATTCATAAAACCAGCATTAAAAGAAAAAGAAGTTGAGAATACAAGATTCATGATTTTTTGGGTTTCTTTATTTTTCTTCATGGGTTCCGCCTTTGGTTTTTTTGTACTAGGCCCCTTTACTTTTAATTTTTTAGCAGGTTTTCAATTGGGTTCTAAAGGAGTCATCACCACTATTCCAACTTTCGCCGATTACTTAGATAATTTAACCAACTTGATATTAGGCTGTGGCATTGCTTTTGAATTACCAGTCATCGTATTTTTATTAACTAAAATTGGCTTAATCACTCCTAAGTTTTTAAGTACTACGCGTAAATATGCAGCGGTTATTATTTTATTGGTAGCTGCCTTTATTACACCAAGTCCAGATTGGTATAGTCAATTAATTGTTTTTATTCCTTTATATACTTTATTTGAATTTAGCATCTTCGTTTCAAGATGGGCACATAAGTCTGTTAAAAAAGCAGAAGAAGAGGAGTGGGATTAAATAGGGGAGTAATTAGAAAACTTAAATTAGAAAAAGTATAATTGCAATATGTTAATTGTATCTATTCTATACCTTTAAAAAATAAACTATGTCATTTGTATTTGATGCTACCAAACCCATTGCCTTAGGTGGCGACCACGCAGGTGTTGATTTTAAAAATACCATCAATGCTTGGTTGCAAGAAAAGGGATATACCACCAAGGACTTTGGTACTTATACTTCAGATTCTGTAGATTACCCCGACTTCGCTCATCCCACAGCTACTAGTGTTGAAAAAGGAGAAGCTGCTTTTGGTATTCTATTTTGTGGAAGTGCCAATGGTGTGGCCATGACAGCCAATAAGCATGCAGGTATTAGAGCGGGTCTCTGCTGGCAAACCGATGTAGCAGAACTAACACGCTTACATAATAATGCGAACATGATTTGTATTCCTGCACGTTATGTAAGTATAGAGCTTGCCAAAGAAATGATAGAAAAATTTATGAGTACCGCCTTCGAAGGGGGTAGACATCAAAATAGAGTTCAAAAAATTTCATGTTAATAATTTAAATTAAAAAAAATGCGTAAACTACTCGTTCTATTTTTAAGTTTTGTGACAGTTATAGCTGTAGCACAAGGCATTGATGCTAATACTGCAGCAAAAGCAATTACTGCAGCAGGATTAAAAGAACACTTAAGTATTATTGCCAGTGCAGAGATGCAAGGTAGAGAAACCGGCACCGAAGGGGAAAGAAAGGCGGCTGCTTATTTAACAAGCCAATACAAGAAATTCAAATTAAAGCCAGGCAACAATGGCTCTTATTCATTACCCTTCACATTATACCAAGACAAAGTGGTAAGCTCAACTTTAAAAGTGAATGGCGAACCCTATACTTTAGATAAAGACTATTGGGTGAATGCTTCTTCTGCACCTCAAAAATCTTTGAATACCAATGCTATTATTTTTGTAGGCAATGATTTCAATGATAAATCAACTGTAGATGTAAAAGGAAAATTATTAGTTGCTACAGAAAGCAAAGAAAGAAGCATGTATAAAATAATGGCTGCCCAAAAATTAGGCGCCTTAGGTATGATCATTATTGCTAACAACAAACCAACCTACCCAAGCAATTTAACAGGTAGATTAAGTTTAAAACCAAGTGGTACTAGCAATTTTGTAAGTATGACAGTTTCTAAAAGCTTAGGTAGTCGCTTATTAGGTGGTAGCAAAGATTATTCAGACCAAGAATTAGCCGATGTACCTAAAGGTGTTTACACCACTACTATCGATTGGACTGCTGAGCGCGGTAATGGTGAAGTACCTAGTGCCGATGTAATGGCCGTATTACCTAGTAAAGAAAAGACAGATGAATATATGTTTATCACTAGCCACTACGATCATGAAGGCATCAAGAACGGAGTCATTTATTACGGTGCAGATGATGATGGTTCAGGTACAGCAAGCGTAGTAGCGATTGCGAATGCATTTGCGCAGGCTAGTAAAAAAGGTTTTAGCCCAAAGCGTAATATTGTATTTATGAATGTATCGGGAGAAGAGAAAGGTTTATTAGGGTCTCAATATTATAGTGAGCACCCAGTGTATCCTTTAGAAAAAACATCTGTTGATTTAAATATTGATATGGTAGGTAGAATTGATCCAACTTATAAAGGCGATTCTATGAACTATGTTTATGTGATCGGAGAAGATAAATTAAGCAGCGATTTACAGCCTATTACAGATAAGGTGAATAAAAACTACAATATGGAATTAGATAGAAGATTCAACGATCCCAAAGATCCTAATCGTTTTTATTACAGAAGCGACCATTATAATTTTGCTGCCAAAGGCGTTCCCGTTATTTTCTACTTCAACGGAACACATGCAGACTACCATAAACCAACGGACACAGTGGAGAAAATTAATTTTGACTTAATGGAAAAAAGAGTTCGAATTATTTTTGAAACAGCATGGGAAATGGCTACAAGAGAAGAAATGTTAAAAAGAGATTTGCCTTTGAATATGCCGGGTCGTTAGATTAAATATTCATTCAAAATACTAATTAAAATGGGTCTAAAGAAAATTTAAGACCCATTTTAATTTTTATCTAATGATTTTTTCAGCGCCCCCCATAAACGAGGGCGCTGATTTTTTTATATAATACTAGTTGATTTATTTAAATAGAAATGAGGAAATATAATTTTGAGTGAACTTTGAGCGAAGCGATAGAGAACGAAAAATTATATTTTGAATGCATATTTAATCTATCTCCCGGGCATATTCAAAGGCAAATCTCTTTTTAACATTTCTTCTCTTGTAGCCATTTCCCATGCTGTTTCAAAAATAATTCGAACTCTTTTTTCCATTAAGTCAAAATTAATTTTCTCCACTGTGTCCGTTG
>JBEIIN010000004.1:0-20556 GCA_040380795.1 Sediminibacterium sp.
AATGGAGAAGACAATAGCGTTTCCGTAATAGATATTAAAAATAGAAAGGTAATTGAAACCCTTAACTGTGCGCTATATCCCAATGCCCCTGCGGGTTCCGCTACCAATGGCGTTGCACTAAGTACAGATGAAAAAACTTTATACATTGCCAATGCCGATAACAATTGCTTAGCCGTATTTGATGTAACAGCGGTGGGTAATAGTAAATCAAAAGGTTTTATTCCTGTGGGTTGGTACCCCACTAGTGTTAAAGTA
Source organism: Sediminibacterium sp. (assembly GCA_040380795.1). Taxonomy (GTDB): domain Bacteria; phylum Bacteroidota; class Bacteroidia; order Chitinophagales; family Chitinophagaceae; genus Sediminibacterium. The sequence goes on from JBEIIN010000004.1 coordinate 256, forward strand.
GTGGGTAGTAAAATTTATGTAACCAATGGTAAAGGATTTACTTCATTTGCAAATCCGCTAGGCCCTGACCCTTATAATAAGAATGCACAGATGGCAGTGCAAAAAGGTTTATTAAAAAACACGGAAGAGGTTCAATATATTGGAGGGCTCATGAAAGGAACATTAAGTATTATTAACACCCCTTCCGAAAAACAATTAGGATTGTATTCTGCAGCAGTATATGAAAATACCCCTTATACAAAAAACAATGAAGAAAAATCTAATGCAGAAATAGGATCTGTGATTCCTCAAAAAGTAGGCGACCCTTCTGCTATTAAACATGTATTTTATATTGTAAAAGAAAATAGAACCTATGATCAAGTTTTAGGTGATATGAAAGAAGGCAATGGAGATACAAGTCTTTGTTTGTTTGGAGAAAAAATTACACCTAACCAACATGCCTTAGCCAGGGAATTTGTTTTGTTAGATAATTTTTATGTGAATGGTGAAGTAAGTGCGGATGGACATAACTGGACAATGGGCGGATATGCCAATGATTATTTAGAAAAAAATTGGGTAACTAGTTATGGAGGACGTGGAGGAAATTATGATGCTGAAGGAACGCGTGCTATTGCTAATAATAAAAATGGATTTATTTGGGACTATGCAAAAAGAGCAGGTGTTTCTTATAGAACCTATGGAGAATTTGCAGATGATTATAAAGCCAATTTGCCTGTTTTGGAAAATCATTTCTGTCCCTATTATACAAGTTGGGATGAAACTGTAAGAGATACTACTAGAGTGGGTCAATGGAAACGCGATTTTGATTCTTTATTAGCCATTCATCAAGTACCACAATTAAATACCTTAAGAATCATAAACGATCATACGGAAGGTATGAGATTAGGTAGGCCATCTCCCTATGCACATGTGGCAGACAATGATTTAGCAGTGGGTATGTTTGTAGATTATTTATCTAAAAGTTCTATTTGGAATGAAAGCGTCGTTTTTATAGTGGAAGATGATGCTCAAAATGGCCCCGATCACGTGGATGCACATCGCAGCCCCGCTTATATTGCAGGAGGCTTTGTAAAAAGAGGCTTTGTAGACCATACCGCCTATTCCACTAGCTCTGTTTTAAAGACCATTGAGCTTATTTTGGGACTGCCCCCTATGAGTCAATATGATGCAGGTGCCACATCTTTATGGAGATGTTTTGACAAGGTATCCAACCCTAAAGGATTCATTACTAAGCCTTTACAGCATGATATCAATGAGAAAAATACGGAACGAACAGCCATGCAAAGAAAAAGTGAAACCTTTAATTTCAAAAAGGAAGACAGCATCAATGACCATGAATTTAATGAAGTGTTATGGAAGGGCTTAAAAGGAGAAAACGCCATAGTGCCCGCTCCGAGAAGAGCTGCCTTTTTAAAAATGACCCCTAAAAAAGACGCGGACGATTGATAGAATTATTTAATTTGTATAAAAGAGCAGATTTCTAGACTGAAATCTGCTCTTTTTTTATGCCAAAAAAGGTATCTTAGTGACGACTATTTAAACCACCACTTATGAAAAGAAGAGCTTTTGTAAAAAATGCTATTTTGTCAGGCGCCGGATTGCTCTTAACCAAAAATTTAATGTCTGCCACTACGGGTCCAATTTATGGTCAAAATGGAATGACTTATCAATTAAATACTAATTGGGGTACACTGAATGCAGCAAAAACCCCAGTCAATGATTGTCATGAAATGATTCAAGATAGTAAGGGGCGAATTTTACTATTAACGAATGAAACAAAAAATAATATTATTGTTTATAATAAGTCGGGGCGCTTGATGGATTCATGGGGTACTCAATTTCCAGGAGCGCATGGTTTAACGGTACAACAGAATGGCAAAGAAGATTTTTTATTTATAACAGATACCGATAAGCATCAAGTATATAAAACTACCCTTGATGGTAAAATTTTATTGACTATTGACGCCCCAGCAGATTTACCTGCTTATCAAAAAAAGGAAGCCTTCGTTCCTACTGAAACTACCGTACTTTCTAATGGTGAATTTTATATTGCAGATGGATATGGCGCACAACATATTTTACACTACGATGAAAAAGGAAAATTAAAAAATGCATTTGGTGGAAGAGGAACAGGCGATGAATATTTAGACAATGCCCATGGCATTTGTGTAGATACTAGAAATGCAACACCTACTTTAATTATTACCGATAGAACGCGCAATGCATTCAAGCGTTTTTCAATGGATGGAAAATTATTGGAAGTCATTCACTTGCCAGGTGCCTGTGTTTGCAGGCCCGTTATCAAAGGCGATTATTTATACGCTGCGGTTTTACGTTCTCCTAATTTAGACACCGTCAATTCTGGGTTTGTAACCATTTTAGATAAAAATAATAAAGTGGTTTCTAATTTAGGAGGCGCTGCACCAGTTTACAGCAATGGTGTATTACAGCCTATGTCTCAAACAGAAAAAATATTTGTACACCCACATGATGTATGTGTAGATGATGAAGGAAGTATTTATGTGGCGCAATGGGCTTCTGGAAAAGTATACCCTTATAAATTTACAAGAGTATAAAATTGAATGAACCCGTTTTTAGAATTATTATAATTTAGTTATGAAGAAATATATAATTTTTGGCATTTTATTAGGCGTAGCAGGTTTGCTTTATGCGGTGATTGATTTTGCTAAAGCTAAAAAAGAAAAAGAAACCCTTATTTCCTACAATAGAGAGATCCGTCCTATATTATCGGATAAATGTTTTTCTTGTCATGGTCCGGATGTATCTAAAATAAAAGCGGGACTAAGATTAGACTTGCCCGCCAGTGCCTTTGCAGAACTAGAAAAAAACAAAGGGCATTTCGCCATTGTACCAGGCAAGCCTGATCAAAGCGAATTGATAAAAAGAATTGCGTCTAATGATCCCGCTATAATGATGCCAATGCCAGAAAGTCACTTAGGCAGATTAACCACAGATGAAATAAAATTATTTACCAAGTGGATAGAGCAAGGTGCCAAATATGAAAAGCATTGGGCCTTTGTTGCCCCTGTAAAAGAAGCCCTGCCGGAAGTAGATAATAGCAAATGGGTTAAAAATGAAATTGATCCCTTTATATTAGAAAAAATGGAAGAAAAGGGTTTTACTCCTAATGAAACCGCCAGCCGTGAAGCGCTAATTAAAAGAGCTTATGCAGATATTACTGGACTAGCCCCCACTTATGAAGAATTAAATGCATGGAGAAATAATAGTAGCGATAACTGGTATGCACAATTATTAGATAAATTATTACAAAAGCCTGCATACGGAGAAAAGATGGCTTTACTCTGGATGGACTTAGCCCGCTATGCCGACTCTTACGGTTTTCAAGATGATAATATTAGATCTCAGTGGCCTTGGAGAGATTGGGTGATCAATGCTTTTAATACCAATATGCATTATGATCAATTTTTAACCCAACAAATTGCTGGTGACTTATTACCCACTGCAAGCAAGTCTACTATTTTAGCCACGGCTTTTTTTAGAAATCATAAATACACTGAAGAAGGTGGTGTGATTGAAGAAGAGTACCGCGTCTCTTATAATATTGATAAAACAAGAACTTATGGCAAGGCCATACTAGGCGTTACCATTGAGTGTGCGCAGTGTCATGATCACAAGTACGATCCCTTCTCTAACAAAGATTACTACCAACTATATGCCTTTTTTAATATGAGTAAAGAAAAAGGTTTTGAAGGAGATGTAAGTATATCTACGCCTGCTAAAAATCCAAAATTATTTATTACTAAAGAAGAGCAGTCAAAATTATTATCCTTTATTAATCATGTAGATACCAATAAATTAGAAGTCTCTGTCATGGGAGATTGGAAAAAGGGAGATACTGGAAAAGTAAGGCCTACCTATATTTTAAGCAGAGGAAGTTATGATGCCCCTACTACGGTTGAAGTAAAACCTACGGCACTTGAATCTATCATGCCTTTTGATTCATTAAAATATGAAAGAAATAGATTGGGCTTGGCTAAGTGGACAGTAGAAAAAAAGAATCCATTAACGGCCAGGGTTTTTGTGAATTTTATTTGGCAAGAAATTTTTGGTAAAGGCTTTGTAAAAACATCTAGCGACTATGGATTACAAGGTGAGCTTCCTTCTCATCCTGCCTTATTAGATTGGTTAGCCGTTGATTTTATGGAACACAATTGGGATGTAAAATATTTAATGAAAAAAATATTATCTAGTAATACCTACCAACAATCAAGTGTGGTGAGTAAAAAACAATTGGAACAAGATCCCGATAATATATATTATACCAGGTCTCCCCGCATAAGATTCAAAGCAGAAATTGTAAGGGATTGGGTATTGGGTACTAGTGGTATTTTAAATCCAATGATTGGAGGACCCAGCGTAAAGCCTTATCAACCTAAAGGTGTATGGGAAAGTACTACTTCTGGAAGAGGTGTTTTAGCTTCTTACAAACAAGACCATGGCCCAGCCATTTATCGTAGAGGTTTATACACTTTTATTAAATTAACAGCGCCGCCTCCTAGTATGATGATCTTTGATGCAAGTAATAGAGACCAGTGTGAAGCCAAAAGAGCTAGCACCAATACACCTCTACAAGCCTTGACTATGTTAAATGATCCAGCTGTCTTAGAGGCTTCTCGTGTGTTAGCTGAAAATATTTCAGTGAGTAATAAAACATTGGAAGATAAATTAGAACAAGCCTTTGAAACCATTGTTATAAGAAAGCCCTCCAGGTTTGAGCGTAATAAATTAATGGATTACTGTGAAAAACAAGTTGCTTTTTTTAATGGCAATGCTCCTTTATTAAAAAATACTTTGGCTGTGGGAGAATATAAACATCCTACTAAAAAATACAATGAAGCAGAAGCTGCTGCCTTAATGAAAACCATATTGATATTATATAATTTAGAAGAAACTATCACAAAATCATAAATAGTATGAATGAATTTTTAGAACATGGCTTAAATCAAAATAGAAGAAAATTTTTATCTAAGATGAGTTTAGGTATTGGTGGACTTGCCTTGGGCTCCTTAATGGTGCCAGGGATTTTTGATGCTAGCAATGAGGAAGAGTTATTTGCGAATGTATTACCACATTTTGCACCTAAAGCAAAGCGTGTTATTTATTTATTCCAAAATGGAGCGCCTTCTCAATTAGACTTATATGACTACAAGCCCATGCTACAAAAAATGCATGGAGAAGAATTGCCTGCAAGTATTCGCAATGGACAAAGATTAACGGGTATGACGGCTGGTCAAGCCAAATTCCCCTTAGCTGGTACAAAATTTAATTTTGCACAACACGGCGCGAACGGTGGATGGTTTAGTGAATCCATTCCGCATATTGCCAGCATGAGTGATGAACTATGTATTATCAGAAGTATGTACACCGAAGCCATTAACCACGATCCTGCACTTACTTTTTTCCAAACAGGTGCACAAGTGGGAAACCGCCCTAGCATGGGTTCTTGGGTAAGCTATGGTTTAGGAAGTGAAAATAAAAACTTGCCTGCTTTCTGTGTTTTATTAAGCACAGGGAAAGGGAACGGACAAGGTGTGTATTCTAAATTATGGAATAATGGTTTTTTAGATTCTATACATCAAGGAGTACAGTTTAGTAGCGGAGAAGAGCCCGTAAAATATTTAACTGACCCTGAATTTATTGACAGAGGTGACAAGAGAAAAATTTTAGATGAAATTGCTTCCTTGAATCAAGAAGCATATAACAATATTGGGGATCCAGAAATTGTTACCAAGATTCAGCAATATGAACTAGCCTATCGTATGCAAATGGCAGTACCGGAAATTACTTCTTTACAAAATGAACCAGAGTCCATTGTAAAAATGTATGGACCAGAATGTTTGGCACCAGGTACTTATGCAGCCAATTGTTTATTAGCTAGAAAACTTTCAGAAAATGGAGTGCGCTTTGTCCAATTGTATCATCAAGGTTGGGACTCACATGGTAATTTACCTGCTGAAATTGTTGGTCAATGTAAAGATGTAGATAGACCATCTGCTGCTTTAATAAAAGATTTAAAACAAAGAGGATTATTAGACGAGACTTTAGTGATCTGGGGTGGTGAATTTGGAAGAACCAATTATTGTCAAGGAGCACTTAGCAAAGATAATTATGGTAGAGACCATCATCCAAGAGCCTTTACTATCTGGATGGCAGGTGGTGGTGTAAAGCCAGGTGTATTTGGAGAAACCGATGATTTTGGATACAATATAAATTCCTTACCCGTGCATGTGCATGACTTTCATGCAACCGTTATGCATTTAATGGGCATCGATCACGAAAAATTTACATTTAAACACCAAGGCAGACGCTTCCGATTAACAGATGTAGCAGGTAAAGTGGTTAATGAAATTATTAGTTAAGTATGGATATTAAAAAACTAAGTCAATGGGGGGAATGGTGTGTTTGGTTTTTAAATCCACTACTATTACTACTAGCCATTTATAGTGAAGCAAGTAAAACTAATGATGTTTTTTTATGGTTTGGAAAATTGCACCCATTGGTTTTACATTTTCCAATTGTCTTAGGTATTGCGATTGTTATATATTTTCTTTTCTTTCAAAATAAACCACTAGAGGAAGAAACAGAGAAATTATTTTTAGTAGGTAATGCACTCATGGCATCCATGGTAGCCTTGTTAGGCTTATTTTTATCCAAGCAAGATGCTTATGATACAGATACTTTAAATTTACATAAATGGGGTGGCCTTTCTATTGCACTCATAAGTTGGTTACTTATTTACATAAAAAAGTTGGCTACTAACTATAAAAAAATAATCGCGCTTGGCTATTTATTAGTACTATTATTTTTTACGCATCAGGGTGCCTTATTAACGCACGGAGAGAATGCACTCTCTATTCCAATGCCAGCAGCGGTAGTAGAAGAAGTAAAAACGGTTGATTCTAGTTTAACAGTTTATGAAAAAGCCATTGCGCCCATCCTGGCTCAAAAATGTGTAAGCTGTCATGGTCCAGATAAAGTAAAGGGTCAATTGCAATTACAAAGTCCTGAGCTCATTATCAAAGGTGGTAAAAATGGAAGTATACTAAATGGTATACAAAATGAAGAAGCTCAAATCATACAAAGAATACATTTACCGAATGCAGATGAAAAGCATATGCCTCCAGATGGCAAGTTGCAATTGACTTTAGAGGAATTGACCCTACTTAATAAATGGGTAAAGGCGGGGGGGAATTTTACCAAAAAAATAAGCGAGCTTGCTAAGACAGATAGCTTAGCCATTCTTGCCATGGCCTATAAAGCACCCTCTAAAGGGAGTGGAGATAACAAAAACAACGCCCCCGATTTAAAAGAGTTTAATTCAAACTATCTCACAGTAAATTATTTATTTAGTGGGTCGGAGGATATAGAAGTTAATTTTTTTCAAGGTTCTTTTTATAAAATAGAGCAGTTAAAGAACTTAGAAAAAATTAAAGATAAAATTGTAAGTCTTAATATGCAAGGTATGCCCATCACTAAAGAAGACCTTTCCATTATTGTACAATTTACAAAACTTAAAAAATTAAATTTAAATTATACTACATTAACTTTAAACGACTTAGCGCCGCTTAAAACTATTACCAGCTTAAAAAACTTGTCAATTTGTGGAATGGAAGTAAATGAAAATACTTTGACAAAATTTTTAGAGAAAGCGCCATTTACTGAAATTAATATTTGGACCAATCATTCCAGTAAAAAAGAATTTCAACAATTAAGTGCTAGTAATAAAAAAGTTAAAATTATTATTGGAGATAATTTAGATGCAGAAATTATCAAATTAACTAGCCCCATTATTGATCAGGATTCTGCTATCATTGTTACTAGCTTAGATGTGGTAGTAAAGCATTTTTTAAAGGGGGCTGTGGTGAGATATACTACAGATGGTTCAGATCCAGATAGTCTTACAAGTCCTATCTATACTAAAAAATTACGTTTTAATAAAAATACCATTCTAAAAACAAAGGCTTTTAAACCAGGCTGGATGAGTAGTGATATAGTTCAAAAAACTTTTTATAAATCGGAAATACATCCCGACAGTATTTATTTTGTGACTAACCCAGATACAAAATATCCAGGTAAAGGCGCTAAAACCCTTATTGACTATGAATTAGGGGAGAAAAACTTTTCAAATGGCAAATGGTTGGCCTATAAAGATGCCACGATGAAATTTGTGATTGGCTTTAAACAAGCTAGACCTTTACAAGAAGCACATTTTAATGCCTTTGTAGATAACGGATCCTATATCTTTCCTATCTTATCTATAATAATTGAAGGAAGTAATGATGGCAAGGAATTTAAAAAATTAAACGAAGCCAAGTTCCCTTCCTTAAAAGAAACAGATGTGGTTAGAGAAAATAAATCATTTAGCTGCTCTATCCCCACAGGAGCCGCCTATAAATATTATAGATTCACTTTATTGAATATCAAAAAATTGCCTACCTGGCATCCGGGTAAAGGAACCCCAGGCTGGATTTTTGTAGATGAATTATTTTTAAATTAAGCTCTACATACTTTCACTAGCAAAAAACTTTCACTATTAAATTATTGAAAGGCTAGCCGTTTACTCTATCAGAAACCAGCTATAGGAATCTGCAGCAATAGTAAAAGTAAAATCAATGGTATAGTCTCTATTTAATGTATAGATTTTAGAAACGCCTTTCGCATCTTTAATAATGGCCGTTTTGCTTAGGCCTGTATAATATAAAGGCAAAGCAATAGTTCTTGTAATAGGAGCTTGTGTTGGATTAAATAACATCATGAGTCCTTTTTGAGCAAGTGCAGGATTCACATGCATCCAACCATCCCAATCACGACCATCGGCACGACGAAGTTGAATCATATCTGCATTTAAAATAGTTCTATATTTTTTATACCAGTCAATAGTCTTTGCAACCATTAATCTTGTGGTTTCCGTATCGTATAATCTAGGTCCTCTATAACAAGCCTGCACGCCGGCTCCATAGTACTGCATCATTAACTGTTCGTAATCGTTCAGGTGCTCGCTTAGTGGCTCTAGCACTGCTTCTGGCCCACCTCCTTGATATTTGGTAAGTGGCACAAAGCCCCAGGCCATCGAAGGAATTTTCTCTAAAGTACCATCATGAATATTTTGACGATTAATTATTTTTTGTTGAGGACGAGGCAAAGAAAAGTTCACCTCTCTATACCCTAAAGCAATTTTATGTGTGCCATCTAAAAAATACCAATCAGGTGCATTAATATAAACACCCTTTTCATTCAACCAATGGTATAAACCTTTTTGTATTTCCATTTGTCTCCACTGAGAATCATCATAGCCTAAATGACCTGGATGTTTAGTAGAAGCACAAAGATCACCAGGGTAAGGCCCATCATTTTCCCAAATATCAAAACCAGTATAAGAGAAAAAGTTTTTTATTTTATCTCTATAGGCAAGCCCCCATTTACTTCCAAAGCAAGGCGCATTGCCAAAAAAAGCACCGCCGGGTTTCCCTGTCTTTATATCTACTACATCATCTTCATCACTAATGCGTCTACTACTAAATAAAGAATAGCCCCCTAATAAAATTTTATGATCATGTGCATACTTCGCTAAGACCTTCCATTTATTTAAATTCGCAGCCGTTGTATCTTCCATTTCTAAATGACTTCCGAAACTTAAGATAACTGCCTCATAGCCTGTGGCCACGCATTGGTCAATCGCATTTATTACTTCTTGATCATTTTTGCTTACCAAGTGCATAAAAATAGGATTCTGCGTGGTCCAAGGCGCAATAGTTCTATACATTTTCTTCAAGATTAAACCACGCCTTTGTCTATCATAGCTATCCATTAATAATTCATTAGTACGCACCGACTTAAAAACTTCATTCGGCGCTAAGTCAATACCAGGGGCCTTTTCAGGATATATTTCTAATAAACAAGGTGTTTCAAAATTATAGTTTACTTGTGAAGTATAGCTCAAATCGGTTTTCCAATGGGTGGTTTGATCGCTAATATCATAACGCATCGCATTGTTAAAAGCATAATTCGTTTCAAAATAAATTCCATGTTGTTTTTTCATTTCTTCAGGCTTACCTACCACCGCGCTTTCTTCTTCTACTAAACCCAGTACTTCATTCACCACTCTATTTATTTTAATAGAAGCTGATGATTTATTTTCTACAGATACCCATTTGGTAATTAAAGGAAGGCCATCGTACAATTCATAATGTACTTGAACCATTATATTTTTTAAAGCAGGTAAATTTGAAATAAATTCAAGTGTCACTGTTTTACCCGTTGGTTGATTCGGATTCGTTAACCAAGTGCTAGGCTTCCAATTGATAAAAGGTTTGATGTCTGAAATACGGTAGTTTGTAAAAACAAAGTCGGAATCTTTTTTCTGTAAATTATTTTCTACTTCTAATCTTAAATAAGCTTTTTCTTTTTGCCCACTAAGTCCGCCAACATTATAAGCGTTGCCGTTTAATACCAGTCTTGCCTCAGGTTCAATACTTCTTAATAATTCTTGCCCATTACTTAAGTTGGTATAACTTATGCAACTCGCATTGGGATCTAATAAAAATACGCGTCTAACCAACCCATTATTTAATATTAATTTATTTTTTTGAATAGATATAACAGCCTTTTGTGCAGTAGGTTTTATAAGCCAATCTGCTTGCTGAGCCTTTGCTACCAAGGGGCTCATAAATAAGAGTATAATTAATGTTTTCATCTTGGCTTTTTTAAAATGTTTATGATTTGTATCAAAATTTTATGAACAGAAATTTACGAAATAATTCATGGTTTGAGTATGAAATTAATTTTTTATTTTTCTCCTAATTCAAACTATATATAATTTATTTAATTCACTGAACAAGAATTCTTTAGTATTAAAAAATAGCATAAATTTACAACTAGAAAATGGCAATAAGATAATAATATATGAATAAGATAAAACGCTCCATTAGCTTTAGCTTGATAAGCATATTGGTATTCTTGGTGATAGTCTTTACCGTCTATGGCCAAAGAGATATTCCTGTTGAAAAAATCAAAGCTAAATATGGTAATGCTGCATCTAAGTATATGCCGCTTATGGGCATGCAGGTGCATTATCGAGATGAAGGCAACCCCGCCGATTCTACGCCCTTAGTACTTATTCATGGTACTTCCTCTTCTTTACATACTTGGGACAGCCTGGTCTCCATTATGCTTGCAAGTTCGAATTACAAAAGAAGAATTATAAGATTTGACCTACCTGCCTTTGGTATCACCGGCCCCAATCCAGAAAATTATTATGCAGGTGATTATTATGTTCGTTTTCTAGATTCCTTTTTAAATGCAATGCATATTAATAACTGCAGCTTGGCAGGAAATTCTTTAGGAGGAGCGATTGCTTGGCAATATACAGTAGCGCATCCCGAAAAAATTGCTAAACTTGTTTTAATAGATGCAGCCGGTTACCCTATGAAAAATGAAAAAGGAAGTTTAGGATTTAAATTAGCAAGTACCCCTGTCATTAATAATTTACTATTAGTGATCACTCCCAAGTTTTTAGTAAGAAAAAGTTTAGAGACTGTATTTTATGATAATAGTCTTATAAGCGATGCCATAGTAACAAGGTATCATGAAATGCTATTAAGAGAGGGCAATCGTGCAGCTACTTTATCTATATTTAAAAACCGAACAGCCTATTCTTACGAACCCATTAAAACAATTAAGCAACCTACTTTAATCCTATGGGGAGAGCAGGATCATCTTATAGCTGTAGAAAATGCCTACCTATTTCAAAAAGACATAAAAGGAAGTATACTCACTGTTTATAAAAACATAGGCCATACCCCCATGGAAGAAAATCCTCAAGCGGTGGCTGTAGATATTCAAAGTTTTATGAATAAATAAAATGAAAGGTTATCAAAAAAATAACCCTTGCAATGAATTACAAGGGTTATTTTTTAAATGAAACTTATAAGATTAAGCAGTGGCTGCTTTTTTATTTTTCATGTACACGTTTAATCCAATAAAAGCAACAATTAAAACGAGAGGAATCATTAAAGTGGCATTGATTACTTCTGGTCCCGCTAATTTTTTTGCTTCATTAGTAACCGCTGCTAAGTCTGCTGCAGCAGTACCTGCTGGAATTTTAGCATTCACTAAGGTATCATAGAAGTCGCTCATAAATATCATATAAACAGATACGGCAAACATACCCGCACCACCCATAAGATTAAGCCCTACAGCGCCCGTTTTAGGTAGATTTTCAGCAACAAAGCCCAACATCGTTGGCCAGAAATAACAAACGCCAATGCCGAAAATAATAGCGCCTACAAATAATATATTACCGGTCGTATGGCCTAATAAGTATAAACCTATGGCTGCTAAAATAGCTGAAATTAGTAATACGCCTGAAGGTGAAAATTTATGAACTACTGGACCTGCAAAGGCACGACCAATAACCATGACACCTGTTTCAATAGTTAATAATAAGATAGCATTATCGCTTACATTTTTAAGTAGTACATCTATCCATTGTCCAGTAAATAATTCTGTGATGGCTGTTCCGAACATACAAATAATCATAAAAATAAATAGAGGATTCAATAAACTCTTATACATATCTGATGCAGAAACGCCACTTGATACGCGCTCTGTTTCTGGGAATTCTAATTTAGAAAAGAAATAACCGTACAAAATAGTAGGAATTAGCATCATCCCCACTTGTAAATTCGTACCTAATCCTATTTTATTAAATAAGAATACAATTAAAGTACCAATTACAATACCTCCAGGGAACCATAAATGAAAGTGATTCAACTTGGTGGTTTTATTATTAGGGTATAAAGCTGTTACTAAAGGATTACATGAAGCTTCTACCGTACCATTGGCAATACCAATTAATAAAGTAGAGAAAAATAAACTCCAATAGCCTGTCGCATAAATAGTAAGTACGATGCCTGCTAAATGAAATATAAAGGCAAGCACTAATAAGCGCTTCATACCAATAATATCAACAATGGTACCGCCTACTAGCATGGCTAATGGAAAGCCCCAGAAGGCAGTAGCTGCAATAGTGCCTAATTGCGCATTCGTTAATTGAAAATCAATGCCTTGTTGGCTTAATACACCAGCCCTAATTCCAAAGGAAAGAGAAGTGACTAATAAAGCGAGACAGCTAGCAACAAATAGCCTGTTGGTTTGAATGTTTTTTGACATAATCGTTAATTTTTTGGTTTGGTCTTAAATGGGAACTTGAATATAAAAAAATTTATTGAAAAAACATTAAATTACAGATAACTTGTACAAAATAAAATTGTATTTTAATTATAAAAATATTTTTTACTTTAATAACAAAAAATGAAAACACCGGAAAAAAATAGCCGTCGTCGATTTTTAAAAAATACTACCGCTGTAGTAGCAGGTTTTTCAATTGTTCCAAGGCAGGTATTAGGTCGAGGATTTCTAGCCCCTAGCGATCAATTAACAAAAGGTATCATTGGACTTGGTGGTATGGGTAGGGTTCATATTCCTTATGCAGGCACTCGAGTAGTAGCCATTTGTGATGTAGATAAAAAACATTTACAATCTGCAGCAACACTAGTTGGAGGAAATGTAAAAACTTTTCATGACCATAGAGAATTAATTGCACTACCTGAAGTAGATATTGTACATATTGCTACGCCTCCTCATTGGCATGGTATTATGGCCATTGAAGCTGCCAAAGCGGGTAAAGATATTTGGTGTGAAAAACCAATGACCAGAACTATCGGCGAAGGAAAACGAGTAGTAGAAGCCGTTCAGCAGTATAAGCGTATGTTTCGTATAAATACTTGGTTCCGTTTTGAAGATAATTTTTATGGAATGAATTCGACTGTGAAGCCCATCAAAAAATTAGTAGAATCGGGTTTATTAGGCTGGCCATTAACGGTAACAGTGAGCAAGACAACCGGTTTTGATTGGAAGTTTTATTGGGTAGGAAAAACAAAATTAGAAGCACAACCTGTACCTGAAGAATTAGATTATGAAAGATGGTTAGGCCCTGCACCCTTTAAACCTTACCATGAACATAGAGTGCATCAAACATTTAGAGGCTATTGGGATTATGATGGTGGAGGTCTTGGCGATATGGGACAACATTATCTTGATCCTATTCAATACTTCCTAGAGAAAGATGAAACAAGTCCTGTTTCAGTGGAAATTGATGCAGAACAACAACATCCTGATGCCTGTGGTACATTTAGAAAATTAACTTTCACCTATGAAGATGGTTGTAAGATTATTTTAGACGGAGAGGCCAAAGACCCAAGCGCAGCCTATATTGAGGGACCTAAGGGAAAACTTTTTGCTGGCTTTAAGTCGGACATTCCGAATTTAACAGAAAAATTGGCCATGATGCCAGATCCTGCGCCTCAAGTCACTGATTTTTTAGAGTCTGTAAGAGATAGAACCCCTTTTGCATTAAATGAATCCAATGGTTTTAGATCTTGTACTATTATTAATATGGGAAAAATTGCATTACAATTAGGAAGAAACTTAAAGTTTAATCCTATCACCCAAGAATTTATTAATGACGAAGAAGCAAACAGGTTAATTAACCCAGCGATGCGTTCTCCTTGGAACATTTAATCATTCAAAAAAATACTTTCAATGAAAAATAAAATTTCTTATTTGCTACTCTTCTTGTTATTTACCACACAGTCAATTGCACAAGTAGGGTCAGTAAAAAATACCATCAATAGTTTTCCTTATCAACGCCCTTCGGAAACCGAGACTGCTATTACTTCTATGCATACATGGAGTAAGGGTGAGTGGAAGCAATTAGTACATTTACTTAATGACGACTCTCTGAAACTAAAACCTACTTATGCATTAAATGCATATATAAACGACGCCAGTTTAAATGCTGCGTTAAAACAACAAGTAGCTGGAAATTTAGTAGCTGTGTATAGTGCTGCTAAAACTTTTTATGCACGTGAGTTTATGATTAAACAATTAGGCTTATTAGGTGATGATGCGGCGATAAAATTACTCAGCAGTTTATTAAAAAATGAAACCTTTTCTGGCAGTGCAGCAAGGGCTTTAGAGAGTATTCATACTGCAGCTGCTAAGCAAGCCTTAACCAAGGCGCTAAAATTGGCGTCTGGTGAAAATGCAAAACATATTCAAGCAGCCTTAGATAATTTTAATTTTAAATTGCCTGAAATTAAAATAGCAAGCGCTGAAAAACAAACTGCCATTACACCTGCACAGCAATTACTTCTTTTAGAAGATAGAATGACAAAGGCTAGTACTAGATTAGAAAAAAGAAATGTACTCCATGAGGCTTCCTTAATTCCTGGCTTTGCAAGCTTTATGCTAGTGAGTAAAGCATTAAGCGATGAAACAATTAATAAAGAAGCTGCTGTAATTCTAGCACGCTTGGCCTTGGCTGATAAAAATATAAGAGGGCCAGAAGTTAGGGCAAGCTTGGAAAAGGCAGTAGGCCTTATCCCCTCAGCTATTATTGGCACGGATGGTCCTTTATTATTAACGAAGCTTAAACAACATTTAAAAAACTTACCTTATGATAATGGATTTGTGCGCTTATTCAATGGCAAAGATTTAACAGGTTGGAAAGGCTTGGTAATGAACCCTATTGCTAGAGCGAAGATGAGCGACTCCGCTTTAAAAGCAGCCGAACAAAAAGCCAATGAGAATATAAAAAATGATTGGATAGTCAAGGATGGCATTTTAGTATTTACAGGGCATGGTGATAATTTAGCTACAGAAAAAAAATATGGCGATTTTGAAATGTATGTAGATTGGAAAATTACAGAGAGTGGGGATGCAGGTATTTATTTAAGAGGTAGTCCGCAGGTACAAATTTGGGATACAAGTAGAAGAGAAGTGGGTGCACAAGTAGGTTCTGGTGGATTATACAATAATATAAAAAACCAGAGCAAACCCTTGGTAGTGGCCGATAATAAAATTGGAGACTGGAACAATTTTCATATTATTATGAAGGGTGCAGAAGTCACTGTTTATTTAAACGGCGTACTCGTAACGGATGAAGTAACCTTAGAAAATTATTGGGATCGGAAATCACCCATTTTTGCTAAGGAGCAAATAGAATTACAAGCCCATGGTACTTATGTAGCCTATCGTAATATTTATATAAGAGAAATACCCACTGATGAAATGACAAGTTTAACAGAGGAGGAAAAAACTCAAGGTTTTGTTTCTTTATTTGATGGTACTAATTTAGATAGCTGGACAGGTAATACTTCAGGCTATTTAATTGAAGATGGCGTAGTGGTAGTGAATCCAGATAAAGCGGGCGGAGGAGGTGGAGGCAACTTGTATACTAAAGAAGAGTTCGCTGATTTTATTTATAGGTTTGATTTTCAATTAACACCTGGTGCTAATAATGGTATTGGTGTGCATGCTCCCTTAGAAGGGGATGCTGCCTATGTGGGTATGGAAATACAGGTATTAGATACTGAAGCAGAAATATATAAAAACCCTCCGATATTGCCCTATCAAACCCATGGTTCTGTATATGGGTGATGCCAGCAAAAAGAGGTTTTTTAAAGCCTACTGGTGAGTGGAATCAGGAAGAAATTATGGTAAAAGGAACAAAAATTAAAGTAACCTTAAATGGCACAGTTATTTTAGAAGGGGATTATGCAGCAGCTTCTAAAAATGGAACCTTGGACCATAAAGAACATCCGGGTTTATTGAGAACCACTGGTCATATTGGTTTTTTAGGCCATGGGGATGTACTAAGATTTAAAAATATGCGTGTCAAGGTATTAGAAGCAGATAAAAAAAGCAAGAAAAAGAAGAAATAAAAAAAGCCCCTCAAATTATGAGGGGCTTTTTTATAGCTATTACTAGCTTAAGAAATTATTAAACTGATTAGTTAAATAAGTATCTAACACCAATTTGTAACTGCCAACGAGAACCTAAACCTGAAGAAGGAGTATAAGGTCTTGATTGCGGTATTTGCTTGGTTGGATCTAAGAAAGGAAATCTGTAGATAGGCGTTTTACCATCTGTATCAATTTTTTGAAATGATAAAGGAGAGGTGGTTGTTGGAACATAGAATACACCCCAATCTTTATTTAACAAGTTTGTAAAGTTATAAATATCGGCTGTTAAACGAATAGTATGCTTGGTTTTACCTGACATAAATCTAATATCTTGGGTAAAGTTTAAATCTAATTTATGGGTCCAAGGTAATACATATGCATTTCTTTCAGCAAATTGACCTCTACGCTTAGATAAATAAGGGTTGTTTTCAATGAAGGTATTTAATTGGTTCCATAAAGTAGCTTGATCTCTTTTGTCTGTACTTGTTGAACCATTCTCTAGTTTAATTTGAGAAGCGTCTTTAGGTACAAACATTAAGTCATTGTTCTGACCATCACCATTAACGTCACCACTTACAGTATAAGAAGTAGCATAGTTTGGTGCACCTTCATATACTAAACCAACTGATGATAATAAGTTTTTAGAAAACTCTTTCTTATATATCATACTCGCAATAATTCTATGAGGTAAATAGTTATTAGACAAACCAGCAACGAATTCATTAGGATTAGCAGACGTAAATTTTGACCCCCACATTGTAAGTGCAGTAGAACCAGTCACCGCTGCATCATAGGCAACCTGTCTTGTATAGGCTGCAGTTCCAACAAAGTTTTTAGTAACTTTTTGAATTTGTATAGTTCCTGTAGCAGCGTATCCTGCATTTGAATTAGTCATGTAAATAGCATTACCTATAGCAGGTGAAGTAACTGGATTTATAACTTTCTTGCTAGCATCTTGTATTGCTGGGAAAGATGTTGTAGCAGGGAATCTATAACGACCATCTGTTAATTTCACTAAACCAGTTGAAGGAAGTGCAATGTTTTGGAATACTGAAGCATTTAATTGCTTAGTATATGATCCTTCAGCAGTTATTGTCCAACCATTTCCTAATTTTTTATCAGCTGCTAAAGTAGATTTAAATACTTGAGGGAACTTATAATTAGGATCGGTTACGTTAATTGAGTAAGAATTACTTAAACCAGCAGTTACTTGCGGACGGTTAAAATTTAGATCTGGTGAGAATTTATAACCTATTCCGTCAGCAATACTTCCAAATAAGGCCATACCTGAGTTAGAAGCTTGGTTAGAAATCCACACAAAAGGAGGAGCGCCTTGGAATAAACCAGCACCACCACGAACTTGTAAGGTTTGGTCACCATATACATCATAGTTAAATCCAATTCTTGGAGAAATTTGAATAGCTGTACTAGGTGCAGCACCCGTATTCGCACGAATACCATTATAGAACCTTGCTATAGTATCTACAACTGGGTTATATAAGAAAGTATTGTAGAAATTAGTATAGTCTGCTCTGATACCATAAGTAATAGTTAACTTATCTGTAGCTCTGTATTTATCTTGAATAAAGAAACCAGCTTCAAAATTTCTTGGGCCTACTAATGGGAAAGCACCACCGCCTAATGCATAAGACAAGTTATACAAACCAGCAGTTTTTGTACCATCTGCAGCTGCATAGAAATCGGCTAAGCTATTAAAACGGTAGGTTCCAGAATAGTTAGGAGAGAAACCATTTAAATATTTTTTATAAGAAGACTGTATTCCAGCTGTAATCTCATGATTACCTAAATAAATTGATAAGATATCATTGAATTGGAATACATCTGTATTTAATTTGTTGCCATAAGAAAATAGTTCATATCCAAAAGAAGTGAAAGGCCTACTACTTGTAATAGAACCTGAACCGTCTAAGATATCTACAAATGGAAAATCTTTTCCAGATAAAGAAGATCTGAAATCTCTTAAGGCAGTATATCCTACTTGTAATTTATTACTCATGCTATTAGAGAACTTCGTATTCAACTCAGCAATAAAAATATTCGCGTTATTATTGATAGTATATCCAGCGCCACTAAAAGGAAGTGAGGTTGCATTTGATTGTCTACCATTTGAACTACTTACAGATTGACTATTAGAAGGTGCTTTATCATCAGCAGATTTTAAATAACTATATTTGAAACTGAAAGTATTATTCTCGTTTATGTTCCAGTCAATCTTCGCTGATAAACGCTTAGACTTTGTAACATAAGAAAAATTTTGGTAAGCACCTGGATCGTAGTCATACTTTGATTTTAAGAAAGAAGCTAAAGCGTCTAATTCTGCAGCTTTTGCAATAGAAACAGTTGTACCGTTAGGCGCTAAAGAAGGGGTAGAGGCTACCCATGTATGAGCAGGAGCAGTTCTATCTTCTTGTTCTGCATTGACAAAATAGAATAATTTATTTTTAATTAAAGCGCCACCTACTGTGAAGCCTTTTAAATCATAAGAGAAGTCTTGCTTTGGAACTTTAATGGTATAAGGCGCAGCATTTACTTCATATCCTTGCCAATCTTTATTCTTCATATATTGATAAACCGATCCAGTAGCGGTGTTCGCACCAGAACGAGATACTGAGTTCACGTTACCTCCAACAAAACCTCCTTGACGTACGTCAAACGGAGAAATATTTACTTGAATTTGCTCAATCGCATCTAATGAAACCGCCACTGCATTTGCTTGGCCACCGATATCACCAGCTAATCCAAAAGAGTTATTAAAATTAGCACCATCAATAGTGATATTGTTCAATTGAGAACTTTGACCACCAAATGACATATTGTTATAAGTAGGTGTTAATTTGATGATGTCTTTGTATGAACGAGTAACAGTAGGCAAACTTGTGATTTGATTTCTATTAAAGTTGTCTTGAGAACCCGTTCTTGAAGCACTAAAAACTTTATCTTGGCTAGTAGATCTTACGACTACTTCTTGTAAAGTATTAGAAGCTTCTACTAATGCAAAGTTTGCTTTATAAGCTTGCCCTAATAACAAGTTAATGTCATTTTTTTGATCCTTTTTGAAGCCTACATATGAAACTTCAACCAAGTAAGGACCGCCTACTTTTAAGTTAATTAAGTTGTATCTACCATCTTTACGAGTAGTAGTTGCATACTTAGTACCAGTAGGTTGGTGAATGGCTGTAACAGAAACGCCAGCTAAACCAGCAGTACCTGTTGTAACTGTACCTTGTATTTCAGATGTTGTTTCTTGTGCGTTAACTTTAATAATAGATATTAAAATTACCAACATTAGAGAAAAGGCTTGTTTTAAAACATTTTTCATTTTTATGATATTATTTATGGCCTCAAAAATAGACTAAAACTTAAGAATTTCGAATACTTCTAATTAACATTGTATTAACTAAAAAAGGGCCTTTTCTATTTCTAGCTAGAATAT
>JBEIIN010000005.1:0-20233 GCA_040380795.1 Sediminibacterium sp.
TATTGATATTGTCATTGTAGGCACCCCCGATCATTGGCATGCACTACAAATGATTGATGCTTGCGCTGCAGGTAAACATGTATACGTAGAAAAACCAGCTGGTAATTCAATTGGAGAGTGTAACACCATGATTGCTGCTAAAAATAGATACAACCGAATGGTGCAAGTTGGGCAATGGCAAAGAAGTCAAAAACATTTTAGAGATGCTTTAGACATGGTGCACTCAGGACAACTAGGTAATATTCGTACCACTAAGGTTTGGTGTTATCAAGGTTGGATGCGCCCTCAAGCTGTGGTGCCTAATAGTGCCGTGCCTGCAGGAGTGGATTATAAAACTTGGATAGGACCCGCGCCTATGCGTGATTTTAATGCAAGTAGATTTCATTTTCATTTTAGATGGTTTTGGGATTATGCTGGAGGACTAATGACCGATTGGGGTGTGCATTTATTAGACTATGCTATTCAAGGTATGAAGGCAGGCAATCCAAAAAGTGTCAGTGCACTTGGAGGAAAATTTGCTTACCCAGAATTGGCCGAAGAAACCCCCGATACCTTAACTACACTATATGAATTTGATAAATTTAATTTAGTATGGGATTCTGCCATGGGTATTGACAACGGTTCTTATGGTCGTGATCATGGTATTGCTTTTATTGGAAATAACGGAACCCTTATTTTAGATAGAGGTGGCTGGGAAGTGATTGAAGAAAGACAATCAAAAAATAAAGTAGCTATTGCGCTTCATAAAAGCGAGGACAACGGTGTGAACTTACATTGGTTAAATTTTATTGATGCGATAAGAAATAATACACCAGGCAGTTTACATTGTCCTATTGAAGAAGGCGCACATATTGCCACCATTGCACAAATGGGCAATATTGCTTATCGTTCAGGTCAAAAAGTGAACTGGGATGAAAGTAAAAATTTATTTACCGATGATGCAATCAATAAAGAATATTTTACCAAGGCTTATCATAACGGATACAGCCTTCCTAAGATTTAAAATTATTTATTCAATATACAGTTATGGCAAACAGAAGCAAGTTAATTTAATCATTAGCCCTTATGGTTTTTTAACCGTTGGGTAAGTCACGCCTAATTGCTCTAAATAAGTTCCAAACTTACTTGGATCATAATAGAACTTTTCAAGTTGGCTTCTATACGCACCTTGTATTTCTTTATTTAAATGAATGGCAGGAGGATCGTTTTTAGTAATGAAAGGAATGTACTGAGTCTCTTTTGTTTGTACTTCCTTAAAATACTTTTTAGCATCTGCCACTAAACTAGGCTTAGTAAACAAATCCAATAAAGTCATGGCTGTGGCTTCTGCGCCCACCAAGGAGCCCTTGTGTGCAATAGGTGTAGCCATCGCAATTGCATCTGCCCAATGATGTCCTTTTGTTCCAGGAATATTGGCTGGATACCTTAATACAATAGTTGGTAAGTTCCAAGAGATGTCTGCAATATCATCTGATCCTCCACCCCAAGAAAATGCAACCGAACCTTTTAAAGTATCAATCGTATTTTTTAATCCATCAATTGGATTGCCTTGTTGGTCTTTCTTTGGCGCTTCTACCAAAGCTTGCACCCCTTTCGCTAATGCAATATCTTTTTCATCCCATGCAGGCATTCCTACTTTTTTAATATTCGCATACATCGCTTCTGCAAGCGGCTTGTTAAAATGACCAGGCCATGCAGTACCTAACATTTGATGCGTCATTTTTGTATTCGTCATCATCGCAGCACCTTGTGCAATTTTGATGCCTGATTCATAATTCATTTTAATATCCTCGTAGGTACGCTCTCTAAAATAATACCACACACTTGCTTTACTTGGAACTACATTGGGCTGGTCACCTCCATCTACAATCACATAGTGCGATCTATTGGTTGGCTTAAGATGCTCTCTCTTAAAGTTCCATCCTACATTCATTAATTCTACTGCGTCCAATGCACTTTTTGCTCTCCATGGTTGACCAGCAGCATGTGCGGCTTCTCCTTCAAAATCAAAACGTACACTTACTAAACCATTGCCTCCATTATCACCATAGCTAGAAGTAAAATCACCGCTCACATGTGTGAAAATACAAGCATCTACATTTTTAAAATAACCATCACGCACATACCATGCTTTTGTTCCAACTAATTCTTCGGCAATACCAGGCCAAATTAAAATGGTGCCTGGTAATTTTTCACGCTCCATTAATTCTTTCATTGCAATGGCTGCATAAATAATCACGGCTTGTCCAGAATTATGTCCTTCGCCATGACCAGGTGCGCCTTCCACTATCGGTGCTTTGTAAGCTACGCCTGGTTTTTGAGAGGCTTTAGGAATACAATCCACATCGCTTCCTAATGCAATCACAGGTGAACCAGTTCCCCATTTTGCCATCCAAGCAGTGGGTACATTCGAAATGCCATTTTCTACAGTGAATCCGTTTTTTGTCAAAACCGATGTGATATATTTTGAAGTTTCAATTTCTTGAAATCCTAATTCAGCAAAACTAAAAATTTGATCCACCATCACTTGTACTTCCTTTGACTTCCCTGCAACAGTCTGCATAAGGGTTTGCTTTAAGGCAGCTAAATCTTTTTCGGTATATTTTTTTTGGGCCATCGTTTGCATTGAACATAACAATGCTATTGCGAGTACAAAAAATGTTTTAACTAAAAATAAATTTTTATTCATATTAATAATTTGTATTTAAGTTACAAAAAAGGTGAGTGAAGGGAAATATAAAATCTAAAGTATTGATTTACAATATTTTGTCTGCAAATTACTCTTAGATTATTGGATGTATGCTTGAAGCTTATTTGCGCAGAAAATTGAGCTCATTTTCAAATATGCAAAATAGGATTTTACCTATTTATTAAAATATTTTTGAAGGTCTTCCAATCAAAGGCTATAAAAATTTGATGTTAAAAATATATATTCTTTGTTGTCTTCTATTTATAAGTAGTTTTTCGCAGGCGCAAATCTTGGATCCTTGTATTATAAATACTGCTGGAGGAAAAATGGATATCGCCTCAACAATAAATAAAGCAAATAATAATTGGATGCTAGATTGGAGTTTGGGTGAACCCTTTGCTATTCAATATTGGTGTTCAAAAAATAAAATTATTTTTTCTATTGGATTTTTACAGCCTAGTTTACTGCTAAATCCTGAGCTAATAAGGCCTGGGGCCTTTGATTTTAAATTGAAATGGGGGCCTAATCCTGTATTTAATTATTTACAACTTTCTTGTAAGCAAGCTGGTATTGATATTATACGTATTAATATAGTAGATAGTGATGGAAATAAAATACAAAAAATAGAAGGCCCTTATTCAGGTCTAGATTTTTCAAAAAAAATATCATTTGCTTCGGCAAATACAGGTATTTACTTTATCAGCATCCATTATATTGTAGCTAATAAATTTACGCAAGTGAAAATTTTAAAAATTATAAAAGTGTAAAATGAAATCGCATCGTTTATTTATTTTTTTAAGCTGCTCTTTGCTAGGTAGTATTGCCCATCAAGGTTTTGCTCAAACCGCTCAAACTAACAAGGGTATTAACTTTCAAGGCATCGCTAGAGATAATAATGGCTATATACTAGCCAATAAATCTATTAATATTAGAATATCCATTAAAGCCGATACCCTTTCCAGCAAAATTGAATACCAGGAAATTACGCCCATTACCACTAGTGTACTCGGTTTATTTACCATCATGGTAGGTGCTTATGAAACTAATAAAATTGTAGCGGTGGGGCCATTTGAAAATATCAACTGGTCAATAGCAGAAAAATATGTACAAATAGAAATAGATACAGTAGGCGATTTATCTTTTATGTATATGGGAACACAAAAAATAAATTATGTAACCTATTCTTTTTATGCCGACAATGTGCGTGCAGAAAACATCCATGGAATCATTGGCCTGACAAAAGGGGGTACGGGGCTTGATAATCTAAAAGATATAAAAGTCTTATACAATATTGATAAAATAAATAATACCCCCGATTCTAGTAAACCTATAAGTAACCTAGCCTTAACTGCTATTAATGATAAATTAAAAAAAGTAGATACCCTTTCTTTAAGCAACCGCATCAATTTAAAATTAAGTGGCAAAGACACCATTAGCCTATCTAATAGAATAAATAATATAGCTTCATTGTCTGTAGTGTATGATTATGGAAGTTTTTACGACACCGCTAAACAAGGCGCTAGCGCAGTATCCAGCGCTACTCCTATCAAATTTTCTTTTAATGGATTATTGAATAATATTTCTGTACAGCCCAATACAAATGGACAAGCCACTAAAATTACAGTACTGCATGCAGGCGTATATAAAGTTTCCTATGCTATTCAAATGGTAAAACCAGATATAGGGATAGACGAGGCAAGTGTTTGGATAAGAAGAAATGGATCGGCTTATTTAAATACCAATGCTACTTTTAATATTGCTGGAAGTAATATAAAGAATTTACTTACAGGTAATTATTTGGTGGACCTAGACGACAACAATTATATAGAACTATACTTTAGTGTAAAAAATATAAGTAGTGCCGCCACTAGCACTACTGCGCAAGCAAGTCCCTCAAGGCCTGCAACACCAAGTGCTTATATCATTTTACAAAAACTAAATTAAAAATTATCCAAAAAATTAACCAAAAGGCTTTTCAATTGAAATGCTTTGCTTCGAGAAAAACTTTGCACCATCCGAAGTAATATAAAGGCAATCTTCTAATCTAATACCAAATTCTCCTGGAATAGAAATAGTAGGTTCATCACTAAAACACATACCTACTGCCATGGGTGTTTTATTTCCTTTCACAAAGTTAGTCCACTCATGTCCCTCTAATCCAATGCCATGGCCGGTTCTATGCGGTAGCCCTGGTAATTTATACTGTGTGCTAAAGCCTCCTTTTTCAATCACTGCTCTTGCAGCAGCATCTACTTGTTCACAAGGGGCTCCAATTTTAATTGCAGCAAAAGCCGCATCCTGTGCTTTCTTTTCTAAGTTCCAAACATCAATTTGTCTTTGTGTAGGCTTCCCTACCACAATGGTTCTCGTAATATCAGAAGCATAGCCTTCACAACTAGTACCACCATCTATCATTACAATATCTCCTTCTTTGATAGTTTGTGGGGTTATACTTCCATGAGGCAGGGCCGAATATTTTCCTACTTGTACAGAAGCGCCTCCACTAAATCCTAATTTTCTAAAGGCAGCTGAAATATTATTACTTAATAATGTTTGTGACATGCCTGGCACAATGGTTGCAAAAGCAGCTTTATAGGCTTCAATGGTAATATCACTTGCTTTTTGCATCAGTGCAATTTCAGCAGGTGATTTAATCATTCTACATCCAGCAGTCACAGGCGTTGCGTCTACTACTTCAAATCCAGCTGCTTCTTTTTTTACACCATTGGCAATAAAAAATCTTACCCTTTCTTCCATTCCAATAGTATGATGTTGAACCCCTCTATCTTTTACAATACCTACAATCACCGCATAAGGGCTTTCGTGTTCTTCCCAACAACGCACTTCTTCTCCAAAAGCGGGTAGTATTAATTCTCTTGCTCTATCTTCTTCAAATTTTGGGCAAACATATACCAGTGTTCCTTTTGCAGGAATGAGCACTCCAAAAGTTCTTTCGCTTTGGCCCCAACGCATGCCTGTATAATAATAACAAGAAGTAGTACCCTCTAAAAAAATGGCATCCATTTTATTTTGGGACATCAATTCCTGTGCTTTAGCAATTCTTGCTTTTCTTTCTGATACTGTTATGGGTATAATGTCATTGTCTTTAGGGCTTAAGCTTCGTATAGCTTCAGGCAAGGCTGATGCCTCTTTTTCATCAAGCTGTCTTCCAAATATAGAACTACTCAAACCTAAACCGCCGGCTGTCAATGCCGTTACTGCTATAAAATTTCTTCTATTAACTGACATAGTATATCATTTAAAATGTTTTACATAAGTGGTATTAAAGATATTGCATTTTAATAAGTAAAAACTTTAAATTTAGCATACCATTTAGCCTTACCATCATAAGGCGAGACCTTAACCATTCATACCATAAACTAGCTTCCTTTGAAACTAATTCGGCTTTCATGTTTTCTTTTTTTATTATTAGCTGCTCAACAATCCATCGCACAAAAAAAGAACGCTAAGATTAAATATTATATTCATAAAGCAACGGATGCAATAAACTTAGATGGCCTAATGAATGAGCAGTCCTGGTTAAAGGCTCAGGCTGTAAATAAATTTCCTATGGTGCTTCCTATGGACACTAGTGTTTCTAAAGTACCCACCGAAGTAAGAATGACTTACGATGAAAATAATTTATACATCATTGCTATTTGTACCAAGGTGGGCGATGGCGTGGATATGATAGAGTCTTTGAAACGAGATTGGAACTTTGGGAAAAATGATAATTTTCTTTTGTTCATGGACACCTATGGTGATTTAACCAATGGTTTTACCTTTGGAACGAATGCAGTGGGTGGTCAATGGGATGGTACTATGTTTGATGGAGGTTCTGTAGACTTAAATTGGGATAATCAATGGATCTCTGCTATTTATAATGACGCTACAAAATATGTTTGGGAAGCAGCCATTCCTTTTAAATCCATTCGATATAAAAAAGGTATTCAAGAATGGGGGGTAAACTTTAGTAGAAACGATTTAAAAACAACAGAGAAGTCTAGCTGGGCGCCAGTACCAAGACAGTTCCCCACTTCTTCTTTATCTTATACTGGATCACTAGTTTGGGATGCACCACTTCCAGCACAAAAAAATAATTTTTCACTTATTCCATATTTTAAATCCAGTGTTTCAAAAGAATTCGCAACCAGTGATGGTACAAAAATTAACCAGGCATCAGTCAATGACAATGCATACGGCTTAGATGCAAAAATTAGTTTAACTTCTTCTTTAAATTTAGACTTAACAGTGAACCCCGATTTCTCTCAAGTGGAAGTAGATAGACAAGTCACTAACCTAAGTCGCTTTGAATTATTCTTCCCAGAAAGAAGACAATTTTTTTTAGAAAACGCAGACTTGTTTTCTAATTTAGGTTTCGAAAATGTACGTCCGTTTTTCTCTAGAAGAATTGGCTTAAATACCAATATTGATTTTGGTGCTAGAATGAGTGGCAGACTGAATAAGAATTGGCGTATTGGTATTATGGATATGAAAACCAGTGCGGATGATTCTAAAAATTTATTAGCACAAAATTTTGCAGTGATTGCCTTGCAAAGAAAATTATTTAAAAAATCTAATATCGAATTATTTTATATCGACAAGACAGCCTTTGATTATCCAACAAAAATCACTAACACTAACGCTGTAGGCAACCAGTATAATAGAAACTTTGGTTTTGAATTTATGTTAGCTCCAAAAAATAATACTTGGTCAGGAAAAACTATTTTAATCAAATCTTTTACACCTAATAAAATAGGGAATGATTTTTTAAACGCAGGTAATTTACAATACAGTAGTAGAAACTGGATTATTTCTTGGCAGCACGAAGTGGTAGGCAATAATTACAATGCAGAAGTAGGCTATATTCCAAGAAATAATTATATCAAGTTTACGCCAAGTATTACGCGCTTGTTTTTCCCTAAAAGTGGTTCTATCTTAAGCCATGGCCCTCAGTTCACCACTACTTATTATTATAATTCGAAATTTTATTTAACAGATAACACTAAACTATTTAATTACTTAATTACCTATAGAGACAAAAGCACTTTTTCTACCGTCATTCAAAATGACTATGTAGAATTATTAGCGCCCTTCGATCCCACTAGAATTGGTAAGCAAACCTTGGCAACAAATACTAAGCATCAATGGACTACCGTAGGTTTTGATTGGATTTCAGCACCTCAACATGAATTAACTTATTACTTTTCTGCAAGAAAAGGGGGCTATTACGCCGATGGTAAATTATTAAGTATTACTGGTAATATTGGTTATCGTATTCAACCCTATGTCAACTTTGATGTATCCGCCAACTATAATCATATTGAATTACCACTACCATGGGGCAATAATAATTTCTTCTTAATTGGTCCTAAAGTAGATATCACTATGACGAATAAATTATTTTTTACGGCCTTCTACCAGTATAACGAACAAACAAAAAATATAAACTTTAATACAAGATTTCAATGGCGCTATAAACCCGTCTCTGATTTATTTATAGTGTATACCGACAACTACTATATCGGACCCGTATTTGTTAAAAATAGAGCCGTAGTCTTGAAATTTACTTATTGGTGGAATTAAAAATTTAAAATATATTTGTAAGGCATTAAACACAAAAAATGAAAAAGTATTTATTAATGTTTGTTCTTTTATTCTTAGGCTGGATGCAAATGAGCGCAGCGGTTCGCTTACCCAATATCATTGGCTCGCATATGGTATTGCAACAAAAATCTACAGTGAAAATTTGGGGCTGGGCAGGTCCTTCTGAAAAAGTAACTATTAAAACCAATTGGGACAATGCCAGTTATGAAGTCATCACCAGTAATGGTGCTAAATGGGAAACCAGCATAAAGACACCAG
Source organism: Sediminibacterium sp. (assembly GCA_040380795.1). Classification (GTDB taxonomy): domain Bacteria; phylum Bacteroidota; class Bacteroidia; order Chitinophagales; family Chitinophagaceae; genus Sediminibacterium. Next base: position 8,555 of record JBEIIN010000005.1, read on the forward strand.
CAGCTGGTGGCCCTTATCAAATTACCATTAGCGGAAGCAATACCATTATTTTAGATGATGTATTGATTGGTGAAGTTTGGGTTTGTAGTGGACAAAGCAATATGGAATGGTCTGGTGACCAGGGTTTGAAAGAAACTTTAGATGAAGCGCCTAATGCAAACAATCAATCCATTCGATTTTTTTATGTAGCTAAATCAACGGCTAATTTTCCTCAAGACAATCTAGAAGGAAAATGGATGGTATGTTCACCAGAAGAAATGAAACATTTTAGTGCCATTGGCTATTTCTTTGGTAAAAATTTAAATCAAACATTAAATAGCCCTATAGGTTTGATCAATTCAAATTGGGGAGGTACCCCTGTAGAAACATGGACACCAGACTATATCATCAACAAAGATGCAATCATAAAAAATGGTGCAGATTCTTTAAGTGAAGCATCAGGGTGGCCGCATAAAGCAGCTAAGGCTTTCAATGCAATGATTTATCCATTAACCAACTATTCCATTGCGGGCGTAATTTGGTACCAAGGCGAAAGCAATACGGGTACTCATTTTGCTTATGAAAAATTATTTACTGGAATGATAGATGCATGGAGACAACAATGGAATCAAAATTTTCCATTTTATTTTGTTCAGATAGCTCCTTTTACTTATGGCAATCAACATGTTGGTGCTTTATTAAGAGAAGCGCAAACCAAGGCAGCCAATCACAATGGGACAGGCATGGTAGTGATTACCGATTTAATTCCTGATATCAATAATATTCATCCTACACGTAAAATTGAAGTGGCAAAAAGATTGAGCGATTTGGCTTTAAACAAAACCTATGGCTTAAGTAGCATTGCTTGTCAAAGCCCAATTTATCAATCTAGTCAGATAGACAAAGACAAAATTACCATTCAATTTAACAATGCAGCCAATGGATTAGTAGCCAAAGGAGAATCGATTACTTGTTTTGAAATAGCTGGAGCGGATAAAGTATTTTACCAAGCTCAAGCAAAAATTGTTGGCAGCACTGTCGTTGTTTCTAATAAAAATATTAAAACCCCTATTGCGGTTCGATTTGCCTTCAATAATACCGATATGCCTAATTTATTTAACAAAGAAGGCTTGCCTGTGAATTTATTTAGAACAGACAATTGGGAAGTGAATACCGATCCAGTCAAAAAATAAAATTATTTGAATCAATGAGAAGAGGTAATGTTTTTTATAAATGTTACCTCTTCTTTATCAAAGGGGGTCCCCTCTTTTCTAAATACATCGTGGAACCAAATGCTTGGTTCTGGCGTACCAGGTTTACTTCCCCAAGGAAATATGGTATTGCTTTTCCCGCTCACTAAGCCCCAGTTAATGGCGGCAACATGGTATCTTTTAAAAATTGGTAAGTGGGTAATAAATTTACTATTATTGGTTCTAGCCATATACTCTGTACAAATAATAGGTCGTCCAAATTTTAGTAAAGTATCTAAGCCTTTTTTAAGTTCCAAGGTATCGCCATAATTATGAAATGTAATGACATCAGAATTATTAAGTTGATAGGCATTAATCAAAGGTTGTTCATTATACCAAACACCTGTAGTCAAAGGCTGTGCAGGTCTAACAGCCCAAGCCCATTCATACATTTTTTTTAATAAGGGAAGTGAACTTAATCCATAACTACTGTTCCCTGGCTCGTTATATAAATCCCATAGTAATATTCTATTGTCGTCTTTGAAACTCATTAAAATATCTTTTACATATTTTTCCAAGTCTCCCCAAGCGCTCGGATCATTGTGTATTTTCATCGTAGGACTTCTTACCCATCCTGAATTGTGAACTCCCGGCTTTGGATCTGGTTGTTTACCCAAATTTGCATCCGGATTCCAACAATCATCTAAGATGCAAAAAACTATTTTTATTTTATTTTTTTGCGCAATGGATAAAAATTGATTCATTCTATTTTTAAAGCCCTTTGCATCGTCCTTCCAAGCAAGGTCATGTAAATACACGCGCATTACATTCATGCCAATACTGGCAGCCATGCCTAATTCTTTGTTGATCGTGGCTGTATCAAATGAAGCCGCTTGCCACATTTCTAATTGATTGATGGCAGTACTTGGTAAAAAATTGGCGCCCACTAACCATTCTTGTTTTTGATACCAGTCGTTGGCTTTTTGCGTAGTCCATTTTTTTTGCTGACAAAGGCCACTAAAACTGACTAAACCAGCTATGGCTAATAGTATTAATTTTTTCATTTTCCTTATTGAATGTGTAGAATAAATGTAAAGCTTTAATTGCAAATAATTGGTTGCAGGTTTTTCTGATTGTTCAAGGTCTGATACACTAATTTTTGTTCCGTGGCGGGTGCTTAATAGGCCTAAGTGTTTGACTTTCAGTAGTGATCGCTAATATCCATTCTACAATACATATAGGCAAACTCAAATAAACAAAGAACTTTTATTTGTATATTTAATATGAAAAATATCTACTATGAATAAGCTGTATAAAGAATCGACATGGCAGCGTCAACATAATTTGTCGATGATTTGTTATGAGGGCCATAAAAAATCATTGAATAAGTTTCCTGCTATTTATCAAAAGTTTACAGGATTATTTAATATTTTAGAAAGTACAGAAATGGCCTCTACCACTCAAACAGAAAAAGCAGTAAATGAAACCCAGGCTGATTTATAAAAATTTATTAAAAAAATGAGTTCAAAATTATTTCATAAAATAGCCTTTTACTTCTTAATACTTTTATCCGTAGGCGCTTGCAAGCCAAGTGCATTATTAATAAAAGAAAGAAAAATAGATGGTATTTTAGCGGAGTATAATTCAGATTCAAAACCTGGAGCAAGTGTACTTGTATACCAAAACGATAAAATTGTTTTTAAAAAAGGCTATGGTGTGAAAGAATTGAGCAGTTTTGAAAAAATTGACCCTTTCACTAATTTTAGATTGGCCTCTGTTACCAAGCAGTTTACAGCTATGTCTATTTTACTACTAGCCAAGAAGAATAAAATATCTTTAGAGGACCCCCTAACAAAATATTTTTCAAGTTTTCCGGCGTATGGGAAAAAAATTAAAATCAAACATTTACTTACCCATAGTTCAGGCCTTGTAGATTACGAAGAACTTATGCCGGCTACGCAACAAAAACAATTACATGATACCAATTGTTTGCAATTAATGTATATAGCCGATTCTCTCTACTTCCCAGCGGGCACTAATTATAAGTATAGCAATACAGGTTACGCTATTTTAGCACTCATTGTAGAAAAAATAAGTGGCCAAGATTTTGCTGTTTTTTTAAAGGAAAATATATTTAAGCCCTTGGGTATGAAATCAACGCTTGCCTATGAGCAAGGAAAATCAACAGTACTCAATAGAGCTTATGGGAATTCCTTTGAAAATGGACTATGGACCCAAACCGATCAAAGCCTTACTAGTGCTGTATTAGGAGACGGGGGTATATATACGAATACCGTGGAGATGACTAAATGGATCAAGGCCTTATGGACTTATAAATTAATTAGTCCTGAAATGCAAAAAAATACTTGGAGTAGAACAAGATTAGACAATGGTAAAATGATTGATTATGGATACGGTTGGCATATTGAAGATTATAATAATAATAATACGCATCCTTACCATGATGGTAGTTCAATAGGCTTTAGAAATAATATTTTATTGTTTCCAGATAAAAAATTAATGATTATTGTATTAACCAATAGAAATGAGGGAGATCCTATCATTGAAGCTAAAAAAATTGCCGACCTTTATTTAAATTAAAAATATTACTATGTATATTTCTATTAAAGCTTTTAAATATGTTACCCCTTTTATACTATATGTATTATCCCTACTTGCTTTTCAAGGTGAAGGTTTAATATGTTATACCCCTTTATTGTATACTTTTTTTGCTATTCCTTTTGTGGAACTGTTTGTAAAAGCCAACCCTGCTAATTTAGATGAAGTGGAAGAGTCCTTGGCTAAAAAAAATAATATTTACGATTTCATTTTATATGCAGCTGTAATTATGCAATATTATTCACTTTGGATTTTCTTAAACTCCTTACAAGCCCCTGCTTTATCTACAGCCACTATTGTAGGAAGAGTTATTAGTATGGGATTACTGTGTGGTACTTTTGGTATTAATGTAGCACATGAATTAGGACATCGAGTGAATAAAATGTAACAAACCTTTGCCAAAATGCTTTTATTAACTAGTTTATACATGCACTTTTTCATTGAACATAATAAAGGCCATCACAAGCATGTAGCTACAGCTTCAGACCCTAGTACAGCTAAATACAATCAATCTTTATATGCTTTTTGGCAGCAGACTTTAATAGGTACTTATAAAAGTGCATGGAAAATTGCCAATGAAGAGGCGGCAAAGAAAGGGCATAACGGGTTTACGCTTCGAAATGAAATGCTTTTATTTCAAATCATTCAACTTTTATTATTAGTAGGTATTTTTATCTTGTTTGGATGGACTACCACTTTATTATTTATGGCAGCCGCTTTAATGGGTGGTTTATTATTAGAGTCGGTTAACTATATTGAACATTATGGACTCACAAGAAATGAAACCGAAAATCATCAATTCGAAAGAGTACAACCCCATCATAGCTGGAATAGCAATCATATTATTGGTCGATTAATGTTATTTGAATTAAGCCGTCATAGTGATCACCATTACTTGGCTTCAAGAAAATATCAAATACTAAGAAGCTATGATAATGCACCTCAAATGCCTACAGGTTATCCAGGCATGATATTACTTTCATTGGTGCCGCCTTTATGGTTTAAAGTAATGAACAACCAAATGAAAAAATATAATTTAATGTAAACTATTTAAATAAATAATAACTCGCAAAAAAAAGGTCCCTCGATTTATCGTGGGACCTTTTTTATATTAAACATTTATATTTAATCTTAATAAGTTTTACTGTTTTAATTTAACTACAAATATACCTGAAGAAGAAATACTATTAGGTTTGAGTGTGGTTAAATCAATCACTACATCTTTCCCTTTTTGTTGCCAACTTGTTTTAACATCAGCTCCTAATACAGTGGCAGTAGCGCTGCTAGCTAATTTTAAATCTCTAACAGTAAGTGTATTTCTGTAAGAAGGCACAATACAATAAATATCATTCCCTTTTTTAGTGAAGAAGGTTTCTATATAAGCGCTGTCTTTTTGTGGCACCACTAATTTCGCTACATTATAAGCAGCCATAAAACTAGCCCCCTTCTTTGGTGGAACATAACCCTTAGTCCACTGAGCAGGCCTCCAGGCTTCTGTTTCATAAATGGCTTCTCCATTAATGGCTAACCAATCTCCTATGTCTGATAAACGTTGTTGCATAATCACAGGAATAGTACCATCTGCATCAGGTCCAATATCTAATAATAAATTACCTCCTCTTGAAACAATATCGCCTAGCATTAATATTAAATCATGACTACTTTTATAATCTTTTAATTGTTCATTTCTATTATAGCCATAAGAATGCCCCACCCCCTGACTCTCTTCCCAAATTATACTGGCATCCATGCCACTTCCATATTCTGAAGTTGTATACATAGCTCCATTATTTTTTTCTCTTGTATTATTGCCCCATCGATCATTCACCACTACTTCATTTTTTACTGGTGATTCATTAAATAACCAAGCCAATAGTGCCGGGCTTTGCCAAGCGGTATCAGCTATATCCCATTCGCCATCAGAAAAAATAACAGAGGGCTTATATTTAGTGACTAAATCTTTAAACTGTGGTATCATATGTTCAGTCACATATTTTTTTCGGTTATGCAACCATAAGGGATTAAACCATTCGTATAAAGAATAATAATAACCCATTTTAAGTCCTGCACCCCTTACTGAGGTAGACAAGTCTCCTAATAAATCACGCTTAGGGGTTCCCGTTACTGCGTTCCAAGGTCTGTTCCAATCGCGATCGGCTTCAGCACTATTCCATAAAGTATAACCATCATGGTGTTTAGAAGTAAGCACTACATAGCGTGCGCCCGATTTTTTAAATACATCGGCCCATTGATTTGGATCAAACATTTCTGCTTTGAACATAGGTTCAAATTGTTCATAAGCAAAACTGCTTCCGTAATTTTTATTATGAAAGGCCATAAAATCTTTTTGTTTCTCATGCAATCTATATCTGTACCACTCAGAATAACTATAACCACTATTAGGCATGACAGGTGCATAAGCAGGCACAGAATACACACCCCAATGAATAAAAATGCCAAACTTATCTTGATGAAACCAAGAAGGAATTTTTCTAGTATTCAAGGATTCCCAATTAGGCTGATAATTTTGTGCATTTGTTTTTCCAGCGAGTGTAAAAACTAAAAAGAAAAGAAAATATTTTTTCATAGTGGATTATTTATAAGCTTTCTGCTATTAGTTAATTATAGATTCATTAAAAATTATCTGCATCTCTATAGGCTTTAATTAAAGCCAATTCTCCGTCTTTTCCTGCGCCTACTTTTCCATGTTCCATACCTAGTATTCCTTTGTAACCCTTACCATCAATATGTTTAAAGATATTTCGATAATTCATCTCCCCCGATCCTGGTTCTTTGCGACCTGGGTTATCGCCAATTTGGAAATAGGCAATTTCAGACCAACATCTATTTATATTATTAATAATATTGCCCTCATTTTTTTGCAGATGATACATGTCAAATAAAATTTTACAAGCGGGGCTATTGATGGCCTTACAAATTGCATAGGCTTGATCTGAGTAGCGTAAAAATAAATTGGGCGTATCGCTCAAGGGTTCTAAAACAGTGATTAAATTATTTTTTTCTAAGATTTCTACCCCTGCTCTTAATCCTTCGATCACATTACCTGTTTGAATATCCATGGGTAAACTTCTATCAAAATTACCAGGCACAGTGGTCATCCATTTTGCATTCGTTCTTTTAGCTACTTCTACGGCTTCCTTACAAGATGCCGTAAACTTATCCTTCCATTCTTTAGAACCAGTGGTTAAATTAGTTTTATCATTATTAGAAAAGTTCACCACAAATACACCCATTTGCATTCCAAGTGCAGCAAGTGTATCTCCAATTTTTTGCTGCATTTCAGGGGTTCTACTCATCATCCCATTGTCCTCAATGGCAGTAAAGCCAATACTATGTGCATATTTTATTTGATCAATAAAATTAGGACCCGCAAAATTTTCAAACATGCCATCGTGAAAAGCATATTTTAATTTAAAGGGAACAGGTTCTACAGGGTTGGATGTGTAAGTTTTTGCATTTGCTGCTAATAAACTACTGCCTGCTAAAAGTGAACCGCCTACTAAAAAATTTTGTTTTAAGAAATTTCTGCGTTCCATAGTATTGTATTTTTTTATAGTTTAAATTTAGGCATAAGTATTAATAAGAACAAGTTTGAAAGCATTCATTTATACATTTACCCTTCTTGTATTTTCTACACCCTTAGTGCATGCTCAAGGCAAAAAGTTTAGCTATTCGGAAATGAAGATGGGATCGCCCTTCAATATAATTATTGTCAGTGCTGATTCGGTCAAGGCCAACCATTTAGCTCGAAAAAGCTTTGAGTTAGTCGATTCACTAAGTCATATTTTTAGTAATTATGATTCAAGCAGCGAGCTATCAAAAATCAATGCTGCTGCGGGATTACTACCTTTTAAAATGTCAACTTCCATGTTGGATCTAGTGCAAAAATCACAAGATGCCTATATACAAAGCAAGGGCGCTTATGATATTAGTATTGGCCCTTTAAGTAGTTTATGGAGAAATGCTAGAAAAGCTAAATTATTCCCAGAGGCAAGTACAGTTCTTGCCACAAAAAAATTAGTAGGCTTCGCTCAAGTAAAAATAAATAAACGTTTAGGCACTATTTTTTTACCAAGTCCTGATATGCAATTAGATTTTGGAGGAATTGCTAAAGGTTATATTGCTCAGAGGGTGATCAATTATTTAAAAGCCAATGGCATACAGCAAGCGGTAGCCGATGCAGGAGGTGATATTGTAATGAGTGGCGCTCCATTGAATACTAAAGGTTGGCTTATTGGTGTAAACCTACCCGAAACCACCGATGACTTATTAAATAAAAAACTACAACTCTCGAATTGTTCGGTGGCTACTTCTGGTGATGTTTACCAATTTATTGAATATAAAGGTGTTAAATATTCTCATATCATCAATCCCCTCACTGGCTATGGCGTAACGAATCTTAGAAATGTAACCGTTATTGCCAAAACGGGTGCCACAGCGGATTGGCTAGCAACTGCTTGCAGCATCTTACCCATAAAGGAAGCTAAACAAGTAGCCATCTCTCATCAGGCTGCATTATTAATTACAACGCTAAGAAATGGTAAACTAGTTTTTGAAGCTACCCCCAATTTTAAAAATTATTGGCAAACCGCTAACATAATTCAAGGCAAAAAGTAGATAAAACAATTAAATAAGTTTTATCTTAATACACTAAACAAAGCGATTTGAAATTCTATAAATTTATTTTATGTTTTTGCATTTGTCTTACAACTTATGCTGTGAGTGCACAAGAAAATAATTTTATGCCTTATGATCAAGTTATGATTGGAAGTCGTTTAAGTTTTAAAATGCTGCCTATTCAAGCTGGTACATTTTTAATAGGAAGTGCCGCCAATGAAAAAGGAAGAAATGCAGATGAAGGCCCTCAAAAAAAATTAAGCATTGCTGCATTTTGGATGAGTGCCTACGAAGTAACCAGAGATGAGTTAGATGTTTTTTTAAAAGACGAAACAACGAGTCAAAATGTAAGCGTAGACGCCATTACAAGACCCAGCCCACAATATGTAGATTTAAGTTTGGGTATGGGAAAGGAAGGAGGCTACCCAGCTAATAGTATGTCGCAACGCACAGCTATTATGTATTGTAAATGGTTGTATCAAAAAACAAAAGTTTTTTACCGATTGCCAACTGAAGCAGAATGGGAGTATGCATGTAAAGCAGGAACTAATACCGCTTATTTTTTTGGAAACAATGCAGCAGACCTAGATAAATATGCATGGTATGAAAAAAATAGTGAGAATACATTTCATAAAGTGGGAAAAAAACTACCTAACCCTTGGGGCTTATATGATATGCTCGGCAACATGACTGAATGGACCTTGGATCATTATGATGCTACTGCTTTTGAAAAAGTAAATAATGAACAATTGTTGATAGCAGCCAATGAGGCTAAATATCCGAAAACATTAAAGGGGGGAAGTTTTATAGATTCAGCGATTGAATTGAGATCTTCAAAAAGATTTCATTCCGATCCCATTTGGAATAGAAGAGATCCACAAATTCCCAAAAGCAAGTGGTGGCTTACCGAAGCAAAGCAAGTGGGCATAAGACTTGTACGTCCTTTCATACAACCAACAGAAGAAGAAATTAAACAATTTTTTAAGGCCTATTTAAATTTATAAATTAAAAATTACCATTATGAACAAACCATTTTTGGGAAATAATTCACGAAGAGATTTCGTAAAAGGAAGCAGCCTTCTAGCAGGAGGTATTTTGGCAGCGCCCTTATTATCCAGCGCCAATTTTTTTTCCGGCTCTGATGATACCATTAAAATTGCAGTAGTAGGTTGTGGTGGAAGAGGCACAGGTGCTGCTATGCAAGCCTTGTCTAGTAAACAAAATGTAAAAATTGTAGCGATGGCCGATGCCTTCAAAGACAATTTGGATTCTTGTCATAAATCATTAACAGAGGAAATCAATAATAGCATTGGAGAATTAGCTAAAAGATTGGATGTCCCTGAAGAAAGAAGATTCACTGGATTTGATGGTTATCAAAAAGCCATTGCACTTGCCGATGTAGTCATTCTAGCTACCCCTCCAGGTTTTAGACCTATTCATTTTGCAGAAGCCATTAAGCAAGGCAAGCATGTATTTATGGAAAAGCCGGTGGCCACCGATCCTGCTGGTATTCAAAGTGTGCTAGCCACTGCAGCCATTGCTAAACAAAAAAAATTAAATGTTGTAGTAGGTTTACAAAGACATTACCAAAACTCTTATCGTGAACTTTATAAAAGAAAAGATTTAATTGGAGACATTACTTCAGCGCAAGCATGGTGGAATAATGATGGTGTTTGGGTAAGGCCTAGAAAATACAACCAAACAGAAATGGAATACCAAATGCGTAACTGGTATTATTTTAATTGGTTATGCGGTGATCATATTACAGAACAACATATTCATAATTTAGATGTCATTAACTGGTTTAAAGGCGGACATCCAGTGAAAGCGCAAGGTTTGGGCGGACGTCAAGTTAGAAAAGGAAAAGAGCATGGTGAAATTTTTGATCATCATTTTGTGGAGTTTGAATACGCTGATGGATCTATCTTAAATAGTCAGTGTAGACATATTCCTGGCACCATGAGTAAGGTAGATGAATTATTAGTGGGCACTAAGGGAAAAATATTTTGTGGTGCTGCGCATATTAAAGACCATACAGGTAAACTTATTTATCAGTATGATACGAAATTAGAAAACAACCCTTATCAAACAGAACATGATGAATTATTTGCAGCTATTGCCAAAGGAGAATATAAATATGCTGATGCAGAAAATGGAGCAAGTAGTACCATGACTTCTATTCTAGGAAGAATGGCTACTTATTCTGGACAAGTTATTGAATGGGATAAGGCTATTAATTCGGGTATGGATATTCAACCAAAAGTATATGATTGGAATGCTGAACCTCCAGTATTACCTAATGAAGACGGGCATTATCCCATTGCCATACCAGGTGTAACTAAATACTTTTAAATTTAGTTGAAATAAGATGAATGTATAAATAAGTTCATTATACAATAATAACCCATCTAGATAAAACCCTGAGATAAATACATCTCGGGGTTTTTAATTGGAGGACTTTAGCCCTATGCCCTATTGGGTATTAACTCTTTGTTATTTCATATAAATACCCAATTCAAATGATTTCAATTAAACAAGTTTCAATAACTTGTTGAGTAGAAAATAAAAATTACAACATGAAACGAATTTTTTTAGTCATTGCCATTATTACTATTGGAATGATAACGCAAGCACAGGATTCAAAAAAAATAATGCTGCCTACCGGTTGGTCATTAAGTCCCGCAGGTAAAAGTGTAGCATTAGGTGATTTGCCTTTGAATATGGCAGTCTCTAAATCAAAAAAATTAATGGCCATTACTAATAATGGACAAAGCACACAAAGTATTCAGCTTATTAATCTAGTCTCAAATACTATTTTAGATAATATTAAAATTGATAAGTCTTGGTTAGGAATTGCTTTTAGTGCAGATGAAAAAACTTTATATGCTTCGGGTGGCAATGATAATTGGATTTTAAAATATAGTATCATAAACAATAAATTAAAACTAACCGATACTATAAAATTGGGTGAGAAATGGCCCAATAAAATTTCACCTGCAGGCATTTGCATCAACGATGCAAAAAATATTTTATACGTAGTCACCAAAGACGATAGTTCTTTGTATGAAGTAAATTTAGTTAGTAAAAAAATAATGAAAAAAACAGCGCTTCCTGCAGAAGCCTATACTTGCGTTTTATCTAATGATAGATCAGAATTATATATTAGCGTTTGGGGTGCAGAAAAATTAGTAGTGTACAATACTTTAAGTCAAAAAATAACCAGTAGTATTGCTACAGGAACGCATCCTAACGA
>JBEIIN010000006.1:0-18757 GCA_040380795.1 Sediminibacterium sp.
AGAAGCCGAAATAAATGAGCAGTTTAGAGCAGTAAGAAGTTTAATTAAAGATTACTGCGAGCAGTTTGTAAATGAGTATGGCATTTAATATTCTATAGGTTAATACTATTTCAATATTCGCAGTTTAACCAGCATATTTTTTTCATATAATTTAAGACAATAAATAAGGCCCTCTTTTGAAGGGCCTTATTTTATATATCAAACAATTTTTTAAATACTAGCTTATTTGAAAACTGTCCAACCTTTCCACCATGTTTGATTATCACCAGATACTGCAACTGCTCCTCTGAATGTAACTTTCTCAAAGAAAGCATCTTGTAATTTAGCATCTGTGAAAGAACCGTTTTTAGTGAAGTTAACATTATCCCAAGTACCTAATGATCCCCAAGTAGCAGCAGTTATAGGATCTGTACTAGGTGTTGCTGGAGTAGTAGATGGAGTAGAGTTGTTAGCGTAAGGTGTAAAATCAGGGTTTGTATAGTTAAACGGCTGAATTAATTTTAATCTATCTGCAGAAGCAGTAGTTAAAATTGTATTACCAAATGCTGGAGTTGAGAACCAAGTTAACAAAGTTGCAGCTGTTGTTCCAACAGTAGATGTACCACTTAAAGTTATATTTGAAGTATTACCAGCAAGTGTAGTGTTCTTAATTCTAATAGTGCTATCATTAATATTCTTATCTACATTTCCTAATGCAACATCAAAATTAAGACCAATAGGCCAACCAGTAATAATAGAGTTCATGATAGAAATACCTGTATTTCTTCTAATATGTGCACCAGCTCTATATAAACTATTTCCTACATTAGCTAAAGTTGCTCTTGGCCCGATTGCCGTAATGTTTGAAAATACTGCGCTAGTTCTAGGAAGAAAATTATCTCCTTTACCAGTATTATCAGATTCAAAGGCTTCAGATTGTGAGATATCAGCAATAACTGAATCTCTTAATATAATACCAAACTGAACGTTTCCAGCATATCCATGATCTGTATCAAAATCATCATCCTGTGTTTTGTAGGCAATTAAATACTTACAGTTTACAGTACCACCAAACCACTCATAAGCATCATCTTTTGCATAAGTAACTTGGATATGGTCAATAGTTGTACCACTACCCACGCAAGCCATTGTTAAACTATTCAACTCATTATCTGGTAAAAAAGCGTAACCTGCATATTCAATTCTTACATACTGTAAAAAACCAGAGTTGTCAGCATCGTTTTTTGTAGGGTATACAGCATCACCAGAACCAGCTAAACCTAAACCTACTTCAGTATCATTGATACCACCTTCTACTTGAGTTAAACCAGCTACGGTAACACCTTTCCAAGGTAAAGATTGGTTTGTTGAAGCAGTTCCACATATAACTATTCCACCCCAGTCTCCTGATGCAGGATTTGCTGATCCAGAAGTAAATACGATAGGTTTTTCTGCAGTACCTTTTGCCACTATTTTAGCACCACGGCTAATAATTAATGCAGCTACATTTGAACCTGTTTTACCCATTACTTTGGCACCAGCTTCAATGGTAAGTGTAACTCCCTTCATAACATACACTTTACCTGAAAGGTAGTTTACATCTTTTGCAAGCAAGGTAGTGTCTTTTGTAATGTTACCAGTTAAAGTTATGATATTTGATACCACACCTACAGGGGTAACTTCCTTCGTTACTACGAAGATTTCTTTTTCGCCATCGGTTTCAATCTTTCTGCAACCAGTAACGGCTAAAAAAGCTAGAGATAAAATAAATAATTGTTTCATTGTTTTTGTATTTAAAAAAAGTTTTTGATTTTGTTATATTATAAAGAGTAATTAAGTGTTACACCATAAGTAGTACCAAATAATCTTGAAAAACGAGTAGCATCAGTTGCTTTATCATATTCAGTATTACTAGTATTATTTTGATAGAAAATTTGTCTTTGATTTAAGAGATCAGAAATGGTGAACCTAATCTCTGCTTTATTATTGGAGAATTTCTTGCTAATTTGAAAATCAATTAAAGATCTTGGATTTTCATATACATCAGGAGCACCTGCTCCAGCTTGAATGTCCCCTACTAGGTAAATACGCTTTCCAATTCTATTAAATAATAGAGTGGCGTTGAATCCTTTTTCAACTACATCATATAACAAGCCAGTGTTGATGATATATGGAGATTGACCTTGTAATTGTCTGCTTACATTTAAAGAAATGTCATCAATTTTTGAATTGATATAAGAACCGTTCGCTTGTAAAGTGAATCTTTTAGATAATTTTTTTCTTGTTTCAATTTCAAAACCAAAGGCTGTTGCTTTTGCAACGTTTTGGAAAGAGAATAAGCTTGAACCTCCTGAACCTTCTTGATAAATACTTTCAAGCGGGTTTTCAAAATTCTTATAGAATACACCTACTGTGAACAATTCACCAGCAGCAGGATAAAGTTCATATCGTATATCGGTATTCGTAACTTTAGTACGCTTTAATGATGGATTACCAGCAACTGAAGCGTTTAATTCAAAATCATATATAACAAAAGAAGCTAATTCTCTTAATTCTGGACGAATCACTGTTTGAGATCCTGTAATTCTTAGATTTGATTTATCGCCTACTTTAATTGTTGCATTCACACCAGGTAAGTAGTCTGTAACTTGAGAATAAGTATGACGAGGATCCCACTTTTTAACTGATCCTACTAATTGGTCAAAATTCTCTACTCTTAAACCCCAAACAACTCTTAAGCCTTCAGAAAATTTATTGTCGAATTGTACATAACCCGCATTTAAAATAGTGTTGGCTAAATATCTGAAATTTCTATTTTGAATAGAGTTAAATGCAAATTTGTTATCTGTACCTGTTCCAAAATTATCAGGTACAAAAGCAGATTCTGCTGGTAATAATCTTAAAGAAGGATTATCTATAGGCATGGTGATGGCAAATAATTGAGCGTCATATAAACGATCTTTTACTTGGCCCATATAACCCGCCTTGATGGTGTTTTTTTGGTTTATTTTAAAAGTTAAATCACCACCTGCTGTATAAATATAATCAGACAAAGTTTGGAATACACGACTTCCAGACTGTTGAGATAATGTATTTGAAATATTCAATACATAGGGGTCAGATCCACCTACACTTTTAGTATACATAATTCTTCTTTGGTCTGGAGAATAAGAATCTAAAATATTAAAGGCACCGTACCAGTTGAACTTCAATTTGCTAGAGAGGCTATGGTCACCGTTCAATTGATTGGTAAAAAATACATTTTGACCAAATACAAATTCATTTCCTTTTACTAAATCTCCTCTAGAATAGTCTGTACCCAATCTTGAGTTATAAGTATTCGCCGTTTTAACGTTTACAATAGCCTTATAACTAATTTTATTCAATGGGTTTAAGAATATAGATAAACCTGCAATGGCACCCATATTAATATCTTGGAAATACTTGCTATCCTTTAATTCAGTTACTGGGACGAATTTGTCATTAGAAATACCATTTTGATTATTGACATTATCTTGGAAACGGTATGCATTTGCATAACTCACGCCAATCATACCCCCAATTTTTTTACCCCAAAGCGTTCCAGCAAAACCACCATTCATTTGCATATTAATATTTGGCTTTGCAGTTGTTTGCACAGGCGCCCAATTGCTTGACATTGTTTTACCTAATGCAGTTTTAGCTCCAATGCTAGAAGTATCGAAATTTGACTTAGTAGTATAGCCAGTAGGTAATGATCTTGTACCATCATCTATACCATACCAGTCTGTTTTACCACCTTTATCTTTAAAGAAATCTTTTCCGGTAATTAAGCTATTCGCACTTGTACCTAATTGAATATTAAAGAAATTCTTAGTAGGTACGTCCTTTGTGTTTACTTGAATTAAACCACCCGCCCACTCACCAGGAAGTTCTGGAACGAAGGCCTTATTAATGATAATGTTATCAATTATTTGAGATGGGAATAAATCGAAAGAGAAAGTTTTACGATCAGGCTCGGTACTAGTTAATAAAATACCATTTAACATAGCTTGGTTATATCTATCAGCCAAACCTCTTACAATAATATATTTACCTTCTTGAATAGAAGCGCCTGGTGTTCTTTTTAAAATTTCTGCTGTATTTCTATCTGGACTTCTTTTAATCGTTTCTGCAGAAATTACAGAAGCTACTGTATTGGTATTCTTTTGAAAAGAAATTAAAGCGTTATCGGTAGAACCTTTGTTAGAAGATCTGTTAGCAGAAACGGTTACATCCGCTAATTTTGAATTTGCTTCTTCTAATACTACATCTACTACTAAATCTTCATTAGCAGCAGTAGCTTTAATATCTTGAACGGTTTTGTTTTTGTAACCAACATAGGTTAGAACAAGGGTATAGTTTTTAGCTACGTCAATAGTAAAACTATATCTTCCTTCGATGTCTGTTTTAGAAACCTGTGTCTTGTCTGATTGTAAAGTAAGCGAAACACTAGCAAGTGCTTCGTTTTTTGAACTAGTAATTTTACCAGTTAATTTAGCTTTTTGAGCTTGAGATATAGTTGCAATTGCGATAAATCCGATGAGTATTAATAACCTTTTCACAGTATAAATATTTATACCGCAAAGATTAGATTCCAATGTTACCGTAATGTTACCTCAGTGTGAACTTAATATTAACTCTAGAAAAAATCAAACACACCATTTTTACATAAGCTATTCTAAATCAATGGAAATAATGGTATCTGGGCCGGATACTGTTAATGTACGTGTATCTATTAAAACCCCGTTTTTACTAGCACTAAATGGAAGGCTTGAAACGGTGCCCATAATACCTACTTTTTTTACCTTGAAATTACCCGGAATAAATAAGCCTGATTCATTTCTTTGTTTAAATAAGTGCACATAAATATGCTTACTATCTTGAGTGGTTACGCCCCATGCTTGAGGGCCTAAAGGACCGCCCCTTGTACCATAAATACTAGCTCCATATTGCTTTACCCATTTGCCTACTAAGGCTAAGGTATCTCTAAATTCAACTTGGATTTCGCCATTGGCCATGGGCCCTACATTCAATAATAAGTTAGAATTGCGACCAGCAGCCCCCGCGAGGGTTTGTATAATAGTCTTATAAGTTTTATAATTACGATCGGTAATTCTAAAGCCCCAAGAATCATTCATGGTAATACAAGACTCTATAGGCAAACTAGAAGCTGTTTGAAAACTTAAGCCTGATGTATTTTGACCTGGTAAGTCTTGTTCGAACATTTGAAAGTCCTCTCCAGGCAAGGGATCTAAGTGATGATTATTTCCAATCATACAAGCAGGTTGAAGCTTATGAATTAAACTATAAATTTCATCATACTTCCAATCAATGCGAGAACTTCTGTCTTTGGATCCTTCTGGATTGGTTTGATCCCAATGGCCATCAAACCATATGCAAGATATATCTCCATAGTTAGTAAGTAATTCTGTTAATTGGCCCTTCATAAATTTCAAATAAGAATCGTAATTACTCTTAGCAGTCCTTCCCGTTTTTTGTCCTGTTCTTCCTGTCTCATAAGGGTAGTCATCTCTACTCCAATCTAAGGTTGAATAATAAAAACCTAATTTTATACCTTGCTTTTTACATTCAGCGGCAAGTAATTTTAGAGGGTCTTGTTTATAATGCGTGTTGGTAATTTTCCAATCCGATTGTTTAGTGTCCCAATTAGAAAAACCATCATGATGCCTTGTGATAAGTACAATATATTTCATACCAGCGTTCTTCGCTGTGCTTACCCATTTAGCTGCATCAAAATCAACTGGGTTAAATACTTTACCTATTTTTTTATAATCGTCTTTGTTAATGCCTTTGTTGTCCATTACCCATTGCTCATCGCCCAAGACACTTGAAGCGCCCCAATGTATAAACATGCCAAACTTATTATCCTGAAAACTAGTTCTGGCTTTTAAATTTTCTTTGGAAGGGGTATAGGTTTGCGCTTGAGCCGACAAAATAAATAGACAAAGAATAGATAAAATAAAATTTTTCATAGTAATAGATTAAAATGATTTGTTTAATTAAGCATCTAATTAAGACTATCGAATATAGTAAAAAAAATTAATATACGCACTAAATTTTGGCAAAATAGCAACATAAAAAAAGGCGACTTTTAAAAAAGAAGCTGTATACTATTAGCTTAAATGATATACTTTATGCAAATCCTTGGTACAAGTAAAGCTCACTTCTAAATCCTTAATAATTCCGTCATGAATATCATACACCCAGCCGTGGACATGTAAAGGTTGTTTATTTTTCCAAGCGTTTTGAACAATTGAAGTTTTGCCCAAATCATGTACTTGTTCAATCACATTTACTTCTACAAATCTTCTAGCTCTTTGTGTTTTATCTTCAATGGCATCTAATTCTTTATGATGATAGCGATAAACATCTTTGATATGTCTTAGCCAATTATCAATTAACCCAAATTGTTTATTTTCCATAGCAGCCATCACACCTCCGCAACCATAATGACCACAAACTATAATATGCTTTACTTTCAATACTTCAACTGCATAAGATAGCACACTTAACATATTCATATCGCTGTGTACCACCATATTGGCAATATTGCGATGTACAAAAATATCACCAGGCAAAGTACCAGTAATTTGATTAGCAGGTACACGGCTATCAGAACAACCTATCCATAAATATTCTGGATTTTGGCTATTCGATAATTTTTCAAAATAACTAGGGTCAATTGCTAATTTGCTCGCAACCCAGTTTTTATTGTTTTCTAGAAGATTCTTAATTGATTTTTCCATGTAACCTAAAAATAGGCAATATTTTGGATTTTGTTTGAAGTTTAAACAGCATTAAACTAGCCATTTATGCTAATTAACCTAATTTTATTGCATGAATATACTTGTAGAAATATTGGGCTGGATAGCCTCTGTATTAATTGTCGGATCCTACGCTTTAAATATCACCGGCAGAATGGCCGCTACTAGTAAATTGTATGTTTTAGCCAATATTATTGGAGGGGTTTTTTTTGTAGTGAATACCTACTTCCATCAGGCCTATCCTTCCATGTTCGTAAATTTTATTTGGGTAATTATTGCCATTGTGATGCTTAAAAAAAAAGATAAAAATAAAGAAGCTAACAGTAAATAATAACCTAAATCAACTATTGAAATAGTTTGTTTAAAAACAAATGAAAAAAATAAGTACCCATTTATTGTTTATGTTGAAATGGTTGTTCATTATAATTATGACGGCAGGCCTAGTAGGCTCTACTACTGCATGGTTTTTAATAGCATTGGACTTTGTTACCATTTGGCGTACCGACCACATTTGGATGGTGAATTTCTTACCTTTAATGGGTTTAGGTATTGGTTTTGCTTACCATTACTTTGGAACAGAAGCTAAAAAAGGAAATGATTTAATTTTAGAATCACACCAAGCTTCAGAAATTACTAATACTAAAAGTTCTTCTACAAAATCCATTCCCTTACTAATGGCGCCCCTTGTTTTTATAAGTACTTTACTTACACATGTAGGTGGAGGTTCTGCAGGCAGAGAAGGAACAGCGGTGCAAATGGGTGGCGCTATAGCAGATCAATTCACAAGTATATTTAAATTAACTACTGCGGAAAGAAAAACAATTTTAATAATGGGTGTGAGTGCAGGCTTTGCTGCTGTATTTGGCACACCTTGGGCGGCTGCTATTTTTGCTTTAGAAATTATGAGTTTTAAAAAAATTAAATTTGAAAATATTATTCCTAGTTTTTTAGCCGCCTTTGGTGCTCACTATATTTGTTTAGCATGGCAGTTAAAACATACTATTTATTCTATTAATATTATTCCAAGTATTACAGCAAGTGCAATAAGCTGGACCATGCTCGCAGGACTTATTTTTGGCCTAACCGCTTTTGTATTTATTCAATCTAATAAATTATTGGGAGGACTATTTTCAAAAATAAAGTTTGCTCCCTTTCGTCCTTTTATTGGAGGAATTATTATTGCCTTATTTATTGTTTTGGCTAATTCAACAAAATTTATTGGACTCGGTATCCCCTCCATTTCGGATGCCTTTAATACGCATGCAGGTAATTTTGATTTTGCTTTAAAACTATTATTAACTAGTCTTACTTTAAGTGCAGGCTTCAAAGGTGGTGAAGTAACTCCCTTATTTTTTATAGGGGCTACCTTGGGTAATATACTTATATGGTTGATTCCCCTGCCAATGGCATTACTTGCTGGAATGGGCTTTGTGGCTGTGTTTGCGGGGGCTACACATTGTGTTATTGCCTCCATTATTATGGGTATAGAGCTATTTGGTATACAAGCCGGCATGTATGTGGGACTGGCAAGTATAATGGCTTACTTTAGTTCTGGTATAAATGGAATTTATAGTGCTAAACTTAAAATTGGCACTAAATATGATTTATATAATTATATTTTAAAAACTATTAAACTATAAAAATTAATCACGCTAATTTAATCACGCGATATTGGACGCGTTAAACAAGTAGGACCTCCGCCCCCTTTCACACTAATTTCTGCACCTTCATATTCAATCACTTTGCAACCTGCTGCCTCTAATCGAGACTTAGTAATAGGACTTCCTTTTACCATTAAACAAGTACGCGGTGCTAAGGCTAGTACATTACAGCCCATGCTATCAAATTCTGCTTCTGGCACTTCTACTAATTCAAAACCTCTTGCAATTAATTCATTTCTAAAGACAATAGGAATTAAAGGAGAATATACCACCGCTAAATTATCGGCCACTGGACTTAATACCGACATTAAATGAAATACATCTGAAGGACCTCTATAATGGGGCATTGGAACAGTTATCACTTCCACACCTAATGGTTTTAATAAAGCAGTTATTTGTTTAATACCTTCTTCATTGGTTCTATAAGTATGGCCTACCGCTAAAGTTTTATCATCTAACCAGGCAACATCGCCCCCTTCAATGGTTCCAGGTGCAGTAATGACCCCAAGTACTGGAATACCAGCTGCCTCGTAGGCTTTTTGTTGAGCCAAGGGCTCATGCTTTCTTCCTTCCTTTCCCATATTACAAATAATCATACCCTTGCTGGTGGCAATGGCGGCATCTCTGCAATAAATAGAATCCATATTCACTGTATCATCTTCTGGAAAATAAAAAACTTGCGCTCCGTTGTCTTTTAAAATTTTTTCAAAGGCATCATACTCTGCAAGGGCTTTATCAATTGAAGGTTTTCCTAAATAATTCAAAGCCTCCCAATGCTTGGTTATATGCGCATCGTTGATAAAAGCAGCTGAGGCTTTTTTAATAAATAAAGAATTTAATTTTCCAGATTCTGAATGCGATGACATGCTTATAATTTAATGTGGTAAAAATTTTTATGAATAAAGTTAAACCTTATCTCTTTTCCAAACGGCAAATACATAAATAGGAACAGAGGACATCGTTAAGAAAAAGCCCCAGAAAACAGTTTCTTGTCCCAGACCTATCATTAACCATAAACAAAATATAAAAGTAAGCGAGGCTAGTAAAATAGCCATGGCTAAAAATTTATTAGATTTAAAAGGTAATCTTGTTTGCATAATAAAATAAGAGGCAGTGCAAAAAAAGTAAGGAATTAAAATAGTAGAAGTGGTCATTAACATTAAAAACTTAAACTGCTCTACTAAACCCTTGGTATAATTCATACTCATTAAAATAGAAACAAATACACTCGAAATAACCACCCCTAAAACAGGTACTCCCTTCGTATTAAGGCGCATAAAAATTGCAGGAAATAATTTGTCTTTAGCAATGGCAAAAGGTAATTGCCCTTGAATTAAGATATAGCCATTCAAGGCTCCAAAAGCAGCAATAGCCACCCCTGCGCTCACCCAATACTCAGCCCCATGGCCCCAAATTAGCACTGCCGCGTCGGCAAAAGGTGTTACACTTGTTTTTAATTGGGCTGCTGGAATCATGCCCATAATACTTACTGTACTTAATATATATACCACAGTGGCAATGAGTGTACCTAAAGTAGTAGCTCTTGCAACGGTAGCCGCTGAATTGGCTACACTACCCGAAGGAATGGTAGCACATTCAATACCTAAAAAAGCAAAAAAAGTTAATGTAGTGGTGGCAGTAATAGCAGCAAATGTGGAAGTTCCACTTGAATTAAAAGGTAAGAAATTTTCCCATTGAATATAAAATAAACCAACAACGCCTATTAATATAATGGGTACAATTTTTAATATAGTAGTTATTAATTGTACTACACCGGAAGTAAATATGCCTAAAGAATTAATCCAAGTTAAAAACCAAATAGTGGTAAGGCCTGTAAAAATAGCTAGAAGTGAATTGGTGGCTAATGCAGGAATGAAAGTACTTAAAGCACTAATAAAAGAAACCGTGATAGCGGCATTGGTACACCATACCGAAACTAAATAACCCCAGGCCACTAGAAAGCCTGCAAAATCGCCTAAGCCTTTTTGAGAATAAGCATAAGGACCACCGTTAGCAGCGGGTAATAAATTACTTAAATGCGCAAACACTCTTGAAAGTAAAAAAGCACCAATGGAAGAGCATACCCAACCTATTAAACTAATGCCACCAAAACTAGCCAAGGTAGCAGGCATCATAAATACACCCGCTCCAATCATATTGCCAACGACTAAAGAAGTACTAGTCCATAAACCTAATTTTTTATCGGCTGCTTGCATTGCTAAATATGCCTATTAATAATGTTTTCGATTAATTCTTGTTGACCGCTGATAGCTTTAGGCTCTCCATTCTCTAGGGCATAGGCTCTTAAGTCTTCTAAACTTAATTTGCCTGCTTCAAAGTCCTTTCCTTTACCTGTGTCAAAAGAAGCATATCTAGTAGAGCGTATTTTTGTATACTCCGATTTTTGTAAAATTGTATCTGCTGTAATTAAAGCACGGGCAAAAGTATCAATACCTCCAATATGCGCATGAAATAAATCGGCAGGGTCGGTGGAGTTTCTTCTTCGCTTTGCATCGAAATTAATTCCGCCTCCTTTAAAGCCACCTGCTTCTACAATAATAAGCATAGATTCTACGAGCTCATTTATATTAGTGGGGAACTGATCGGTATCCCAGCCGTTTTGATAATCACCTCTATTGGCGTCCATACTGCCTAACATACCTGCATCTACGGCTACTTGTAATTCATGCTGGAAGGTATGTCCTGCAAGGGTGGCGTGGTTCACTTCAATATTTAATTTAAAATCATTGAGTAAATCATATTGTCTTAAAAATCCAATCACTGTTTCACTATCATAATCGTACTGATGCTTAGTAGGCTCACAAGGTTTTGGCTCAATAAAGAAAGTTCCTTTAAAACCATTTTTTCTTGCATAGTCCTTGGCAGTATGTAAGAACTTAGCCAAATGCTCTTTCTCTCTTTTCATATTAGTATTCAGTAGCGACATATAACCTTCTCTTCCACCCCAGAAAACATAATTCTCTCCACCTAATGCAATAGTGGCATCTAAGGCCCCTTTTACTTGTGCTGCTGCATGTGACAATACATGAAAATCGGGATTGGTAGAAGCCCCATTCATATAACGCTTATTGCTAAATACATTCGCCGTGCCCCATAATAATTTTACGCCACTGGCTTTTTGTTTTTCTTTTAAATAAGCAGTAAGTGCTTGCAAGCGACTATCGTTTTCATTAATATCATTGGTATAGTCTACTACATCCACATCATGAAAGCAATAATAAGGAAGGCCCAACTTTGTAATAAATTCAAAAGCTGCATCGGCTTTATCTTTAGCGCGTGCTATAGCATCTTGTTTTTCATTCCAAGGATAAATATGTGTAGGCTCTCCAAAAGGATCTCCCCCATTACCTACAAAACTATGCCAATAGGCCACTGCAAAACGTAACCAATCTTTCATGGGTTTGCCTGCTACTACTTTGCTTTCATCATACCAGCGATAGCTTAAGGGATTATCGCTGTGTAAGCCTTCATATTTAATTTGACCTATGCCTTTAAAAAATTCTTTTTCTCCAAGTAGTACTGACATAAAATAGAATATTAAAATTTATAAAAATATTTGAATGAAGTTATTGACGAATGAAATTAATTATTGTATTTAAAATATTATAAAAATGGTTCTAGTTTATTTTTCCAATTTTCATAAAGTGCATCATATAGTTTTGTTTCAGTAGGCTCTATGTGTTGAGTGGGCTTCGTATCTGCAAAAGCGTCCTTTAATTCTTTATAAACACCTGCGCCTATGCCTGCGCCCAATGCCGCTCCTACACTGCCTTCTACATTAAACAAGGAAACAGGCACCCCTGTTGCATTTACAAAAGCATGCGTAAATATGGGGCTTAAAAATAAATTGGCTTGACCTGCTTTAATCACCGAAGGCTGTAATTTATTTTCTCTCATAATGTCAAGGCCATATCTAAATGCAAAGGCAATGCCTTCTTGAGCTGCTTTATATATATGTGCTGCACTATGTTTATTAAAATCAATGCCTAGCATTTGGGCACCTATAATTTTATTATTGAATATGCGCTCTGCCCCATTGCCAAAAGGTAGTATAGTTAAGCCATCACTACCTGCTGGAATATTTGCAGCCATTTCATTCATGGTAGTATAGTTTGTAGTAGCGCCTATATATTTTTTTACCCAACTATTTAATATGCCAGTACCATTAATACATAATAGCATACCAATTCTATTCTCTGATGGCTTATGATTTACATGCGCAAAACTATTCACCCTTGACTGCATATCATAAGAAAGTGTATTACCCACTCCATAAATAACTCCTGACGTACCTGCAGTGGCTGCCACTTCACCAGGTTCAAGCACATTTAAAGAAAGTGCATTATTGGGTTGGTCACCTGCTTTATAAGTTATAGGTATACCTGCTTTTAAATCTAAACCATTCGCAACAGTTGAACTAAGTTGACCATGATTACTAAAAACTTCTTGCAGTTTTGGAAAAATAGAGAAGTCAAAACCAAAATAATTTAATACCTCTTTTGAAATACAATTGTTTTTAAAATCCCAAAATATACCTTCCGATAAAGCCGCAATACTAGTAGTAATTTCACCCGTGAGTTGCATGGCAATAAAATCGCCAGGTAACATTATTGTATGAATTTGGGCAAATACAGCTGGTTCATTTTCTTTCACCCAGGCTAATTTAGCCGCTGTAAAATTCCCTGGTGAATTTAATAAATGCGATAAGCATTTTTCATGTCCTATTGTATCAAAGGCTTTTTCTCCATAAGGTACTGCCCTGCTATCACACCAAATAATGCTATCTCTTAGGACATTTTTATTTTTATCAATTAGTACTAGCCCATGCATTTGATAGGCAATACCTATGGCTGCAATTTTATTTGAATCATAGGAAGGTAGGGCTAGCTTAGCTGCCTTATGTAGCTTTAAAATACCTGCTTGAACCTGCTCCCACCATATTGTAGGTGATTGTTCTGCCCAACCATTTTGGTGAGAGATAATGACATTTTCAGTATCTGGATAAGACACCGTTACAATAGATTTCTGTGTACTTGCTTCAACTAAAGAAACCTTAATAAAGGAAGTGCCAATATCAATACCTAGTAAATACATATAGCTTTAGCTTTGTATATAAAACTAAGAAATAGTTGCCTGTTTTTGGCATCTTACCTTGTAAATTAGGCGTAAAAAAAGCGTCCCGAAAATTCGGGACGCTTTTTTATAAATTCAGTTTAAGTCTAGTTTGGAGACTTCAATACTGTTGTAGAAGTAGAAGGGTTAAAATCTAACTCATTCTTAGGCACATCCCAATAAGCCAAGTAGCTATAATCGATAGTCGCTTTTGTATTTAAATTTCCTTTATCATCTAATACCCAAGCATTTTTTCTACCTCCACCGCTTGCAACAGGGTCAATAAAGCCCATTCTTCTTAAATCGTAGAATGCTAAACCTCTTGTAAACAAGGCAATTCTTCTTTCTATTCTTAATTCTTCTTTAGCGTCTGTTAGAGAAAGACCTTTTCCAGCAGTAGCTGCTAAGCCAGCACCTTGTGTAGTTCTAACACCATCAATTAATTTAAGGCCATCCTCAACTTTACCTGTGTTCATTAAAGCCTCTGCTTTCATTAATTCATTCTCTTCATAAGTACCACCTATATAAAAATTATCTGTACCGTAGTCATAATGGAAATAAGTATAAGCTCCATTACCAATACCACCATCAAACATTTCATAACGAGTACCAAAAGTGATACCACGACCTCTTTGATTTACTACAGCACTAGCAGCAAGTTGGAAATTATTTTCAAATCTTTTGTCGCCAGCTTTAAAATCTTGAATTAAACGCTCACTTATTTTATAAGTATCGTTGTAAGCAGTATAAGAACCAAATGAACCCCAATCCTTATCAAATACAGATTTAGTATTATCGTCAAAAGTTTTTATTAAGAATGGGTAATCAGTAGCACCTAAACCTGCATTAGCATATGTTAATATAGTACTCCAATCTGAAGCAGTCATATCCTTGGTTCTTTTATTAACCAATAAAGTTCTTGCTGCAAAAGTATTTATGTTTTTAACAATAGCCGAAGGAGAAATTGCATCAAATTCAGCTGTAGTTTGCATAAATGCAGGAATGATATTAGTAATGATACTAGTAAATCCTTCATTCGCAGACATTCCAGCAAAAATAGCTTTTGCTGCTTCTAAATTTTTAATGCCTTCTGTAACCATGGCGGTATTAGACACAAAATTACCATTAGTTGCATTTGGTTTATCAGTGATAACACCAGCTATATACATAGAGCCAATTCTTGAATAAGCATAGCCTTTCCATAAATAAGCCCAGCCTTGTAATACTTTTTTCTTTGTAGCTGCATCTCCAGTAAAAGTAGTGGCATCTAATTTTGATAATAATACATTAGAAGCATTGTTTAAGAAGTACATATAAGTCCACTCAGGCAAAAATGCATTTGTTGCACCATAGGCTCTATCGTTTCTTAATTTCATTTCATAAATTTGACCGGCTCCAATTGGATTAGGTACTTTTGTACCGTCGTCTAGTGTAACACTAAGTGGATTGTCGGCGAATTTGAAATTATTATTTCCCCAAGGAATGAATACATTGTCACCCATTGATTCATGAAAACCTTGAACAATTAACATCATGCCCATACCAAGTCCGTCATTTAATGAATTAACGTTTTGGTCTCCAAATCCAATTTTATAAAACCCTTTTGCATAAGCAATTACCCCAGCCTCGGAATTTAATACATCCGTAGAGGGTTGATTTAAGTTGGTTACTTCCAACTCCGTTTTATTACATGACTGTAACCCAAGTAAACCAGCCATTAAAGTGATGATAAATAATATTTTTTTCATGCTATTTCTTTTTTTAGTTTATACCAATGTTAATACCAATTTGATATGATTTTGTATTAGGGAAAGACCAATAATCTAAGCCTTTTTGAACTGTAGTTTGCGTTGTTCCTGTTGAACCAGCACCAGTAGTGTTTTGGTTAGCTTCAGGATCCATACCGCTATACTTAGTCAATGTCATTAGATTTCTTCCACTAAATACAATTTGTAATTTATTAGTAAAAGGTACTTTCCAAAATTTAGCTGCATCAAATGATAAAGCAACGTTTCTTAATCTTACAAAAGACGCGTCTTCTAAGAAGTAGTCTTTAGTACCATTACTTTCAGAAGCATCATAGAAGCTTTTATAGTAAGCTGTATATGGAGCAGATACGCCACCGATTGTTACAGGCTTATCAAAGTCGTTATGTAATCCTTCAGAATACATCCACTCTTTTGTTTGGTTGTATTGCTTAGCACCACCCACTACATCTACTTGCATACTCAAAGAAAGGAAATCTTTGTAAGTAAATGAGTTGGTGAAAGACATATTAAAAGCAGGAGTGGTATTACCTAAAACATATTTGTCAGGCGTGAACTGCACTTTTCTAGAAGCAGTTTCTACTACTCTTCCATCAACAATTTCATATTTACCTGCATCCCCTGCAGCTATATATAAGGCACCAGTAGGATCTTTTTGATCAACTCGAGTCAATGCTTTGTAACCATAAATAGTTCCCATTTGCTCACCTGGACGCAATGTATAAGTTGCTGCACTACCCCAAACTAATGGAATATCTGTTGCTCCATAAATGGCGTCAGTATAAGATTTAGATGATCCGTAAACAGAAGATAAATTCCAATTGAAGTTTTTAGAACTATACACACTTGCTTCTAAGCTTAATTCATAACCTTTAGAAGATAAATCAACTGCATTGGTTTTAACTTCAGAAGCACCACTAGAAATTGGTAATGGCACCACCCAAATAACATTAGTTCCTTTTCTACTCCAAACAGTTCCTACTAAATTAATATTAGAGAACCAATTTGTTTTTGAAGGTTTAAAGTTCATATCAAAACCAATTTCAGTTTCTCTAGAACGCTCCACTGTTAACATTGGGTTCGCTACTCTTGAAGCATTGTAAAAGGCAGGACCATTGTCAAAGTTCACGTTATTTAAAGTAATGATACGATCAAATACGCCAGGTTGAATACCCGCTTCTCCAAAAGCTCCTCTAATTTTAAAGTCATTAAACCAGCTAGAAACTTTATCCCAGAATTTAAATGAAGAAACTCTTACATAAGCATCTCCTCTTGGGAAAGTTTGTGCTTTTTTAGTATCACCAAATGTAGAAGAATAATCGGAACGAACACCAGCAGAGAAACCACCAAAATCTCCGTAATCAAAACGTTGGTTTACGAAATAACCAAAAGTGGTAAATAAATCATCATATACATCTAAAACCATTTTAGTTTCTGCTTGGTTTGCATTGGCAGCGTATAATGGCAATCCAACGTAATTGTTAGTTGTTGATGTATATTTCTTTTTTCTATAATCGTAAGCAGCTGTAGTAGTTGATACGATTGGTAATTTAAATCCAAAATCATTTGCTAAGTCAAATTTCAAATTAGCTGTACCCAATGAGTTTTGTGTAGTGTATCTGCTAATTGAATTATAGATACCTCCTTTCAAACCTTCTCCAGTATAACTATTGAATTGTGCAGAAGAAATATTGTTAGATTGGTTTGCAGCAGTACGATTGTAGTCGTTATTGAATTGATTGATTGAAAATTTATAATCCAAATCAAGGAATTTATTTACTTTATAGTTAGCATTGACACTAGGTATCAAATCAACTGTTTTGCTCATATAAGTACGATATTGCTTATAATACTCAGGGTTTGAAGAGTTCGCACCTGCACCACCCATCTTTCTTGTGCTGTTACCATCTTTATCTTTCCACATAAAATCAGCAAACGGATAAGTATACAATGCAGAAGAAACATCTATATTACCAATGGTGCTTTCTGTATACACCAATTGATTGATAGATCTAATTTTGAAATCTTTAAAAATCTCAGCACCAATATTAGCAGTTAAGTTGGTTCTTTTCAAACCACCATCTATGATACTTTCTTGATTTAATTGAGATATATTAATTGCATAATCAACTTTATCTTTTGCACCAGCAATTGAAATGTTATTATTTGTGGTCAAAGCTGTTTTAAACAATTGAGCTATGTGATCATTATATTTAACATTCCCTGTATAAGGCTTGTCATTTTTATCGTTAGGTCCAGCAAGCCAAAATGGATTACCCCAGTAACCATATTGATCCTGAGCTAATGGCACTAGTGCTCCTGCTGAATTTTTCATCAACACATTACCAGAAGCATCTGTCTGGAAAGAGTGATTTAAAGGTTGATGTACACCACCTAAATTAATATATTCGTCTTGGCTTACACGAGATGAAAATTGAACTTGTGCTTTTCCTACTTTTCCTTTTTTAGTGAAAATTTGGATAACTCCATTAGCACCTTGCGCACCATAAACGGTAGCAGCAGCAGCACCTTGAACTACTTCGACTTTTTCAACTGAATTTAAATCAATTGTATTTAAAGCAGAAGCACCCATCTCCACTCCGTCCACCAATACCATTGGTGAAGAACCAGCTTGAATGGTGTTTACCCCTCTTAATTGAATACTTACTGGAGCTCCAGGATTACCTGAAACTGAAGTTACTTGCGCACCTGCGATTTTACCTACTAAGGCTTGATCGATGGATGCGGTAGGAGTAGAAGGTAATTTATCAGAAGAGATAGACTGAACTGCAATCGCCAATTTCCTTTTAGAAACTGAAGAACCAGTACCGGTTACTACTACCTCACTTAAAAATTTAGATTCAGTGGCTAACCTAACTGTTAGGTTATTTGATGCTGGAACTGACTTAGCTTCATAACCTACTGAAGTAACTACTAATGTAGCACCACTTGCAGCTTTAACGCTAAATGCACCAGTTGCATCTGTGTTAACCCCTGTTCTTGTTCCTTTTACTTGAACAGAAGCGCCAGATATTGGATCTCCTTTTTCATCAATTACTTTACCAGTGATGGTAAGGTTTTGGGCTATTGCAGTTCCTATAAATAGGCACGATGCAAGTAGACTCCATAAGATTTTTTTTCTCATACTTTTATTTGATTTTTGTTAAACAGAACTTGTAATAGTACATAACTCCAAGCCAAATTTAATGAATATTTAACAAATAGCAAACATTTTGTTAACAATGGTGTAAGATTAGCCTACATTTTTTATAGACTACTGTTTAATTATTAGATAATTATTTGATTTTCAATAATTTATAAATAAAATAAAATTAAAAAAAATATTAAACTAATGAATTGCTTATTTTAAAGCAGGATCGTTCTCTTTTTTTAGAAAATCGGCGGCTGAAAG